>JAPOXY010000013.1 GCA_026706845.1 Gemmatimonadota bacterium | reverse complement strand
CAGAGAATCGATTTCACTCGCATGCGTTCTTATCCCAAAAATCAATATCCAGGACACACACAGCACACAACGAATATAGCTATGATTAGACATGACATATCTCCTCAGGTAGTGGCTGGCTCACGGATAAATACGGATAACCTTTGAAATTCTATTGTGATCGCGTATAATAATCATTTTGTACTGTAATGGTTAGCCAAAAGAGTTGCGGAGGAACAAAATGTCTAAAAACAAATCTCTTGGACAACGAGTCGCTACAATTTTAGAGGCCTACGATCAGCAGGGCATTCACCGAACAGGAACAACAGGAGATACGGAAAATGCACACTATTTGGCCGAACAAATAAAAACAGTGGGCCAAAAACCTCTACTGACAAAATTTCGGCATTTGCGCGTTGATCCAATACTATCCGAGCTTCAAATTGGCAACCACACAATCCAGGGCATACCCTTTTTTGACGGCACATTTACAGACAAAAATGGCATAAGGGGGCAGATGGGTGGTCCAGAAAATAACGCACCCATAGTAGTGGGACACCACCTGACCAATCGGGGATGGGACAAACCCCAACTTGTCCAGGCGCGGAGGCGGGACAAAATCAAAGCCATGATCGCGATATGCAAACGAACCCACCCCGAAGACGTGCGCGGATTGACACCGACCAATGCAGAAAATTTTACAACACCTTTTGGACCGCCCGTATTACAGGTGCCAGACAGTGCCGAAAAGCGCATCGCAGAAGCCATATCTGCTAACAAAGAAGCGCGCGTAATTGCCCAGGCAGCGCGCACAGAAGTCCAAGCACTGAATGTTGAAACGCGAATACAGGGCAAAAATTCATCCCTACCTCCGCTCGTAGTCATCACCCCGCGAAGTGGCTGGTGGCAATGTGTATCGGAACGCGGAGGCGGAATAGCCTGTTGGCTCGAAATGATCCGCGCCTTCTCTGAAAAACAGCCACAACGAGACGTGTGGTTTGTCGCAAGCACGGGCCACGAATTGGGACATCTGGGATTGGATTTCTTCCTCTCTCACCACCGCCCACTGATCAAAGCGGCGCACATCTGGATTCATCTGGGCGCGAATTTTGCGGCAGCAAACTGTCCCATAAAACTTCAAGCATCGCGCGAGGAAATGGCACAATTGACCCATCGAGCCATTTCGGAAACCAGCGTTTCTGCAATAGACTTTACACCTGTTGGCACGCGCCCTGGCGGCGAAGCGCGGAATATCTACGACGGCGGCGGGCAATATATTTCCATCACAGGTCGCAATCGCCTCTTCCATCATCCCGCCGACCGCTGGCCCCGTGCAATCGATCTGCAAAAAATTGTACGCCTCACCCATGCGTTGACCAAACTGACAGTGCAACTGGCCGACTCAGATGATCTTATGTAGCGGCATGTCTTTGTAACAAAATCAGAACGAGAAAAATCGCCACTCCAACAGCATGACATACCAGCAAAGGCCAAAGCAACAGCACCGCTGCCGCCAGGAACAAGACGCGGTATAGAACACCCAGCGACACCATGTGAAAACCCTCAGAAGCCGCCGCAAAAGACAGCAGACCCAGAAGCGTAGCTATCACAGTCTCAATAACGCGCCAGGTCTCCCCTTCAAAAAGAATAGGCGTATAGCAAAAAAGCAGAGGAATAAAATAAATACCCTTGGCAATGCGCCACGACTCAAAACCCGTACGCAGCGGATTTGCCCCCGCAATACCCGCAGCGGAATACGCAGCCAGACAAACCGGCGGCGTGACATTGGCATCTTGTGAATACCAGAAAATCAGCAAATGCGCCGCAATCAGACTAACGCCCAGATTGGTCAGCGCAGGCGCAGCCAGCACTGCCAGCACGATATAAGATGCCGTCACCGGCAAGCCCATGCCCAGAATCAGAGACGCGATGGCAATGAGCACAACAGTAATGAACACACTGCTTCCGGCAATCGCCGAAATGAGCAAAGAAAATTTAATCCCAACGCCAACCATCAGCACCACACCCACAATAATACCAGCACACAAAAGAATAATCCCGGTCGTAATCATATTGTGAGCACCCAGCGCAAGTGCATCGACAATATCGCGGATATTCATGCGCGTATTCTTATTCAGCCAGCTCGCAACAACAATACTCGCGGTTCCCGTTGCCGCGGCAAACGTGGGTGTAAAACCGTAGATCAGTGTGCCCACGAGCACCACAATAGGAATCGCAAAATGCCAGCCTTCTCGGATCGTAGCGCGGATATCCGGGACTTCCGAAGCGGACAAAGGCACAATTCCCCGTTTTCGCGCGCGAAAATGAATAAAAAAAGTAACACTGAGAAAATAGATAAGCGCCGGGATGAAAGACACGGCGACAATGGTCAGATAGGGAATTTGCGTCCACTGACTCATAATAAACGCACCCGCACCCATAATCGGCGGCATGAGTTGACCACCCGTAGATGCCGCCGCCTCGACCGCGCCTGAAAACGTAGGCGAAAAACCCGTGCGCTTCATCATCGGAATAGTAAGCGAACCCGACCCCACCGTATTTGCCACAGCACTCCCCGAAATTGAACCGAGCATCCCACTGGCAAAAACCGCCATCTTTGCCGGTCCGCCCACTGTGCGCCCGAGCAGCGCGAGCGCCAGACGAATCATAAAATCGCCCGCACCCGAACGCAGGAGAAACGCGCCAAAAAGCACAAAAAGCGCGACAAAAGTAGATGAAATAGTCGCAATCGTACCAAAAATACCATCGGGCGCAAAATACATGCGATATAACAAGCGCGGAAATGACACACCGGGAAACGCCCATATACCCGAAATATACCGCCCCCAAAAAAGCGCGTAAGTGAGAAATACAAGCGCGAGCAGCGGAATGAAAAAACCTGTCGTACGACGGGTAATCTCGAGCAAAAGGAGAATCGCGATACCCGCAAAAATGAGATCAGCCGTATTCGGCACCTCGTTGCGGGCGTGCAGCGCATCCTCAAAAAACACGAGATAAAGGGCGACGACGAGAGAGAGAATGGCGAAAAAATAATCGAGAATTAGCGTGCGCGAGGCATAGCGCGAAGAGACGGGATAAAGCAGATATCCCAAAAAAAGAATGAAGGCATAATGGGTGGCATTGCGCTGCAATTCGGGCAAAACGCCCAGCGTATTGCTCCACAGGTGAAACAGAGACAGGCAGACCCCCACAACAACGACCAGCACCTGATGCCTGCCAGTAAGCACGCGATGCGGTGTACTCACTTCGCCGCCCTGTTCAAATTCGGAATTCAAACCTATTCCCCTATCAGAGACGGCGAAATATCGATACCCTTCTCGCTATAATAGCGCGCGGCACCCGCATGCAGGGGAACAGCCAGACCCATCGTCGCCTTCTCGAGAGACATTGCGAGCGTGGCCTTGTGGATATTTTGAATCTCCGCTAAATTTTCATAAATAGTTTTTGTAATCTCATAGATCACATCCTCGGGCAAATCTGCCCTGCACGCCAAAAAATTGGGTTGTGCAATCGTCTCAATCGCTTCGGACTGCCCGGGATACGTATTGGCCGGAATAATATAGCGCGTCCACACGGGAAACGCATTTTGTATCGCCATGAGATGATCATCGCTAAAAGCAAGCACAGAAACTCCGTCCGCACCGAGCTGGGCAAAAGCCTGCGTCACAGCAGCCACGGGCGGACCAGCCGAAAGCGTCGCCCCAGCAATGCGACCGTCAATCATAGCCTGAGCAGACGGACTATAACCCAGATATTCAGACGTAAAATCCTCATCCGGAGAAATATTAAGCGCTGCGAGAATAGTCCGAGTCGCGCCTTCTGTACCACTGCCGCGTTTGCCAATAACGTATTTGCGACCGAGTTTTCTCAAGTCCTCAACAGTACCTGTTTTGGCATCAGAAGCCCGAAGCAGAAAATGCTCGACATTCTCCCATAGCAGAGTAATAGATCGAAGTTCTCCAACTGCTTGCCCCTGATAAGTCCCCTCTCCGCGATAAGCCATTGCGCCGTACAAACCCTGCAAAATCGCCAGATGTGCCTCGCGATTGACCAGCATCTGAATATTCTCGGCCGACCCCGCAGAATTGATAGCTGCTGCCACAATTTGGGGCTGTAGCTTCTGTGTAATCGTCGTACTCAGCGCAACACCCACCGGATAATACGTACCGCCAGGCGTGGCCGTTGCAACAATCAAATTCTGCGTCTGCATACCCTCCTGCGGCGTCCCACAAGAGATACAAAACAAAAAAACAAGAACAAAGTAGATACGCGACATGAAAGACCTCATAAAAAAAAGTGAACAGATATTTATTCGCCTAATTATACCCGCCCGCCTATATGCGTCAAGGGAAAACACCTTTGCACCTTGACAACCCCTGTCGCGATTTCTATACTTCCGTGGGAGGAGTGGATCCATGGATAACACGCGTACAATTCTCTTTTGCTTGCTCGCATCCATCACGCTCTTGTCTGGCTGTGCAGAGTATCGGGCGTATCGCCATTTGGACCGTGCCATTGCTCTTGAGGCAAACGGCGACCGCGAAACAGCGCTGGCGATATTTCAGGCTGCAGTGGATATTTGCCCCGAAGACGCGGTTTTGCGGCGGTGGTTGGGCAGAGCATATTTGAGGCGCAGTCAATACGACGCAGCGAGAACCGAATTTGAAACTGCGCTCGGCTTGGCGCCCAATTATCTAATTTTGTACCGAGACCTCGCGGTCGTCAACGAAGCACTTGAGAGACCAGAAGCCGCTATCGCGTGGTTGGAAAAAGCCGTATTGCAGGTGCCCGCGCACCGAGAATCTTACCGAGACCTCGTCAGCCTCTATCTGGCCCACGACCAGTTGAGCGAAGCGCAATCCCTATTGGAAACCGTTGTCGAACAATGGCCAAAAGCGATGTGGGCACATTTTCAACTGGGCGGCCTTTATATGGTATTAAAATGGCCCGAGCGCGCCGAAGAAGCTTATGTACAGGTGCTGAATATTGAACCAAAAAACGACAATGAAACAGAAATACAAGCACGCACGCACGGCGAGTTGGGCAATGTCTATTACGAGCGCAAAAACTATGAGCGCGCCGAAGAATACTACAAAAAAGCACTGGAACTCAACCCCCTCGACGACAGCAGCCTGAACAATCTCGCCTGGATATACGCCATCCAGGGAATACACCTGCGCGAAGGCATTCGCTTATCGCGGCGGTCTTTGCGCCTGCGCCCACACACCCCATCCTACCTGGACACACTGGCCGAATTGCATTACCAGATAGGCAACACCGAGCGCGCCATCTTCATCATCCGCCAGGCCATTGCATTGGATCCAGACAACCCAGAAGTGCGCGCCCATCTCCATCGACAACTCGCCAAATTTATTTCTGGCGGACGGGGAAAGGTCTAAAAAATGGAGAATAAGTCTCCGAATTTCCAGGATCCCGAATGGGGCAACATGACGCTGCGCGGCAATAAGCAAGAAAATTTACCGGATATTCTCGCCCGGCTCGCCCTATTCGATACATTGACCCGGCAGGAATTGCACACCATTGAACGCATTGTGCATCGCAGGCGCTTTGTCCCTGGTGAAATGATCCCAACACCGCAATCGGGTTTATTTGTCGTCGTGTCCGGCGTCGTACACGTCATTCAACGTCGCTCCAATGGCGAACAGACCATACTCGACACCCTGAGAGCAGGCGAATTGGTAGGCGAAATCGTGCCATTGGGCGATACGCAGCCTGCGACCTCTATTCTGTCAGCCGAACAGAGTGAACTGGTCGGATTCTTCCGCACTGATCTGATCGATTTGATAAACACGCATCCCCGAATGGGATTCAAAATTCTCTGCCGTCTGGCACAAATTATGTCTCACCGCATGCAACATGCGATGACCGACCTGCGAAAAATACGCACGACACTGATGAAAATGAAAAATGCATCACAACCACCAACACCAGAGGAGGAAGTCGGGATATGACGAAGATTGAGGCGGTTCACGCCCGTGAAATATTGGACTCGAGGGGAAATCCAACTGTCGAAGCTGATGTGCGCCTGAGTTCTGGCATTATCGGCCGCGCAGCCGTACCCTCGGGGGCTTCAACAGGCGTACACGAAGCTGTGGAAATGCGCGATGGACAAACGCGCTATTTGGGCAAAGGCGTGAAAAAAGCTGTTCAAAATGTCAATGATAAAATTGCCAGAGCCGTTGTTGGCCTTGACCCATCGGATCAGATAAAAATCGATCAGGTCATGCGCGATGTCGATGGCACACCCAACAAAGGCGCAATCGGCGCAAATGGCATACTGGGCGTTTCTCTCGCGGCGGCCAAAGCCGCTGCTGCAGCTTATGGCACGCCCCTCTATCGCTATATCGGCGGAGCTTCGGCGTGTCAATTGCCCGTACCAATGATGAATATTTTGAACGGTGGTGCGCATGCCGACAGCAGTGTTGACCTGCAAGAATTTATGGTCATGCCCGCAGGTGCTGAAAATTTTGCCGAGGGCTTGCGCGCAGGTGCTGAAATTTTTCACGCATTGCGCGACGTACTCAAAAAAGCGGGTTATAGCACGGGCGTAGGAGACGAAGGAGGATTTGCGCCGAGTTTGGGTTCCAATGACGAAGCTCTCGAAGTCATTGCCGAGGCAATTAAAAATGCCGGCTATGTGCTGGGCGACGATATCTTGCTGGCACTGGACCCCGCATCGAGTGAATTTTACGACGGCGAGCACTACGTATTCAAAAAGTCGGACGGATCCAAACGATCCTCAACAGAAATGACCGCCTTTTGGAAAGACTGGACGAGCCGGTACCCCATTATCTCCATCGAAGACGGTTTGGACGAAGACGATTGGACTGGATGGGCCACACTAACAGCCGAATTGGGCGACCGCGTTCAACTGGTTGGCGATGATCTATTTGTCACCAACACAGCGCGCTTAAAACGCGGAATTTCAGAAAAGGTGGGCAATTCCATACTCATCAAAGTCAACCAAATCGGAACCCTGACCGAGACACTGGAAGCCATAGAAACGGCCAAACGCGCGGGATATACAGCCGTCATCTCGCATCGCTCGGGAGAAACCGAAGACACGACCATTGCCGATATTGCCGTGGGAACCAATGCCGGACAGATCAAAACGGGATCGGCATCGCGTTCGGACCGCATTGCAAAATACAACCAATTGCTGCGCATCGAAGAAGAATTGGGCGACACCGCTATCTATCCCGGGCGAAACGCATTTTACAATATCGACATCTCTTAAAGGCGCAAAAAGTGAGTGATTCTCTACTACAAATCGCATCGCCAATTTTACCCGAAGAAACCCGCGCTCGCCTAAACGCAGTGTACGCACAGGTCCCCGCTGTATCGTGCACAGGTTGCGATGCACCGGGAAGCTGTTGCGAACTGACAGATGCCGAATACGACGATGATTTTGCAACCATGTATCCGCTCTACGCCGTCGAATACATCAACATCATAGATTATGTACGCTCGCACTTTGACCCCCAAAAACAGCGTGAATTGCTAAACACAGTCGAAGAACGCCCGCGCCGCTGTCCGTTCTTGACACATGAAGGCGGCTGCTCAATCCATCCGGCGCGTCCCCTGACCTGTCGCACCTATGGTATTTTGAACCAGGTATCACAGGTCAACGCCACGGCTGAATCCGCACGCGACCAGGTACCCTGGCAGTGGATATCTTCCTTCTTATCTACAGAGCGATACACCGTATGCCCAAAAACCAGATTACAAGAAACCGACAAAGTCGATGCACACATGAAGGCAATGGTATCCCTGGAATACGAGCGCGAATTGATCTATCTGTCTGACACACTCAACTGGTTGGACGCAGACCGCCGAGAACTATTCCAGCAAATAACAAAAAAAACCCACCCCACGCGGTGGACGTGGGGTGGGTTTAACGCACTCGCTCAAAAACCATTAAAATGGGTAAAACGCCACTTTGCAAACCTCTGGAAAGCATCGTTTTTGGGGGAGTAAGTAGTATTGCCAGCCCCTAATACCCCTTCACCTTATCCACCACATTCTGCAGCGCCTCACCCCGTACATACCTGTGCAGATTATCCACAAACCGCACCATAGCACGCCTCCGAATATGTTGCGAAGACCCCGCGCTATGCGATGTCAAAATCACATTGGGTTCGGTCCACAGCGGACTATCTTCCGGACAGGGTTCCGTATAAGTCACATCCAGCCCAATACCCGCCAGTTTACCCGACCGCAACGCCGCAATCATAGCCTCCTCATCCACCACCTTTCCCCGACTCACATTGACGAGCAAACTCCCCTCCATCAACCGGCCAAACATGTCACCAGACAGCATCTTATGCGTTTCAGCCGTACTGGGACAACACACCATAACCACATTGGACTGCGACATAAGTTCGGGTAAATAATCCATCTTTTCCAGCCGATCCACAGAATCGGGACAATCCATATCCTCTGGATCGACAGCAATAACCCGAAACTCAAACGCCTTTGCGCGGTCTGCAATCGCCCGTCCAATACCCCCCAAACCAATAATACCCATCGTCATACCCGCCAGTTCCAAACACGGCACGCGCTCCCAGTGCTTGCGCTTCATAAACGCCAACTGCGTGTGAATCTGCCGCGTCAACGCCAGCAAAAGTGCAAACCCATGCTCTGCAATCTGGGGACCGAACAATCCCCCCGCATTGGTCAACACAATATCGCTATTCTTAAATTTTTCATACAAATGCCCTTCGGCACCCGCATGGGGCTGCTGAACCCATTTCAACGCATCTGCATAATCAAAATCGGATTCGGAAAGCCGTCCAAAAAGCACTTCCATACCCGGTAGATAATCAGCCTGCTTTTCCCCCTCCGGCAAAAAAATCACCTCAACCTCAGAAGGCGCACCTTCTAACAACGCCTCAACATCCTCTGAATACCGACTGCCAATCAATGTGCGAACCATGCTCTATCTCCTTTTTGTCTCATGGATGGCTAAATTAATCCTCTGATCTGCATGGTACAAAAAGAAAACGCCACCGCAAAGCATTTCCGATGGCGTTTTCGACGATATTCATTTTCAAAGATACCGTTTGATGAGATCGGCAATATCTCCATACCCTTTTTTCTCTGCCCAGGCGAGAGGTGTTGCCCAATCAGCACCCGCCAGTGTGGGATCGGCACCGCGCTCGAGATAGAGACGCGCGAGATCGTATTTACCCCATCGCACAGCCCAACCAAGCGGTGAAGACTGCAAAAGCTCATCCAGCACATCGAGATCTGCACCATAGTCGAGCAGAATTGTCGCAAAGGCGACACGCTCAGCTTCGGTCATAATCACCTCTCCCCACACAACACCGCACGCCGCCATGTGATGCGCAAGGCGATACCCGAAACGCCCGACCAGATTGGGGCTGACGCCGTGATCGAGAATCATGCGAAAAATCTCGGGATAGACCCTGCGATCAAAATCCCGGAACTTGCGATGAGGGTGCGTGCGCCACAGGCGAATTGGTTGCTCCAGCAAGCCAAACCAGCGACCGTCATCGGCATCCCACTCGAGTTGACGCAAACACATCCCCACAATATTGGGATCGCCCCCACAGCCCGCAGCCCACAAAAGCCTCTCCGCAAGAGAAGAATCATTGTGAAGCGCAACCGCAGCGGCAGACGTCTCGCCTTCAAGCCCAGCAGTAATATGATCCAAAACCCCACCGTATCTAAACAATAACCCCTTCATCTTATCGTCGCGATTATTGTACGCAGCCGCTATGGGATTGCCACTCGCGTAAATACTGGCATTGGGATCTGCGCCGCGCGCGAGCAGGAGTTCGGCAATCTCATACTGCGAGTGACCCGCCGCATGAGCCAGCGGTTGGCCCCATGAATACGGTTTGGTCTCATAGTGGTGGAGTTGATATCTGTCATCGGGATCGAGACCCAGATCCAGCAGCAAACGCACCATATCGATATTGTCATTTTGCACAGCGATTTGCAAAAGGCCGTCTCGCTCGCTATCATCGGATTGAAAGCGTTCGGGGTGTCGTTCTGCATACTCGCGAACAAAACCAAAATCCCCAAGCGCGACAGCGGACTCAAGCGATTGTTCGCAGCCGGCCTGAAGAAGAATACCCGCACAAATCAAACACCCCTCGTTAAGCGGCCTGTTGCGACCGCGAATATTGTGAACAGCACCGTCGAGAGGCGATTGACCCTCGGGCGTGAGATGGGTGATATCCGCACCGCGCTTGAGCAGATATTGAACAAGCTGATAATTGCCAAGAGATGCAGCAGTGTGAACCACACTACCGCCGTTGCGATGGCAGGCATCGATCAAATCGGGATTCTTATAGAGAATTTCCACTGTCTCCATCATCCGCCCCTCTCGAACAGCCTCAAAAAGCGCGTCATTCTCCTCCGTAATAGTAATATTCTTACAAGCGGCGAGTTTGCGTTTCTCGTCTTCCTCTCGCAAAATCTGAACAATATCATCCAGACCGCGTTCATCTGCTATGGTAAGCGCGTCCGTAGCATCGCGATGGGGATAAATACCCGACGTGTGATCTGCACCCGCCTCCATGAGAACGCGCACCGCATCCGTGTGCTGATTCATAACCGCGTAGTGAATGGCGAGATGCTCATTGTTTTCGGCCATGTGCACATTGACCAGATCGGGTTGCACATCGAGAATCTGACGAATTTTGGCGACATCGCCCTCACTTGCGGCTTCGCATAAGTCGGCGACCTGATAAGTTCCATTTATATCCATGTTGACCCCTTTCTCTATTTACTCTCGGCGCAATACCTCTGCGGGATTTGCACTGGCGGCTTTATAGACTTGATATCCAACCACGAGGATTGTTGCAACAACAACACCCAGAGCACTAACCACAAAAGGAAAAAAACCCAGATCTACGCGATAGGCAAAATTCTGCAACCAATTCCGCATCAAAAAATATCCAACCGGACACGCCATTGTGCTGGCGAAAACAGCGAGCCTGGCAAAATCCCGGCTGATCAAAACCACGAGATGGGATGCCGAAGCACCCAGCACCTTGCGAATACCTATTTCGCGGGTACGCTGTTCAGCGGCAAAAGCCGCCAGACCCGCCAGACCCAGACAGGCCAGCACAATGGCGACAATTGCAGACCGCGTAAAAATATGCCCCTGGCGTTGTTCCCGTCGGTATTTGGAATCGATATAATCGTCAATAAAAAAGTATTCAAAAGGCCGCGTAGGAATAAAATGCGACCAGGTCTCTTCAACAAAAGCCATTGTCTCCCGAATATGATCGGGTTTAATCTTGAGATGCAAGTACTTCAAATCCGCACCCGCCGCAGACAGAACCACAGGTCCCAAAGGCTCTCTGAGAGAACGCACGTGAAAATCTCCCATCACGCCAATAACCTGCGCGGGTCTCTCCCCAATCATAAGCGTATATCCCAAAGGATCTGCCCAACCGAAACGCTTTGCAGCAGTCTCATTTATCACCACCTGCATCGCGCTCGCATTCTCTGTCACCTGCTCGGCATAAGACTGCGAAAAATTCCGACCCGCGAGCATTGAAATATTGTAACACATGAGAAAATTCTCATTCGCCCGAAAAACACGCACTTCAACTTCTCGGTCAGGCCTTTCAACATCCGACGCAAAACGCCGGCTCGGCCAACTGTGTCCGGGCAAATCAGAACTCGTACCCGCCGCGATAATATTGGGATGCTGGAGAAATCGCTGTTTGACCGCGTTATATTGACCATTTAAGTGGACTTGCTCCGCATCGGGACCAAAAATTTTCACCACGACAATCTGATCGCGATCAAACCCCAAATATTTACCGCGGACCAGATCCATTTGCTGATAGACCACGAGCGTAGATGCAATGAGAATAGCAGACACGGCAAATTGCACCACCACGAGACCCTTGCGTAGCCAGAGATCCCCTGGAAACCTGTTGCGCAGCCCCTTCAGTGCATCGACGGGCTGCTGCGCCGAAAGATAAAAGGCGGGATAACTCCCCGAAACCAGAGCTGTAATCAACGCAATGCACACAATCCACAAAACATGATCAGAAATATTGAAAACAAGCGGTTGACCCATCAGACCTGAAAATTGCGGCAGAAGCAACACCGTCAATCCAAAAGATACGGGCAGAGCAACCCCGGTAAACAACACAGACTCGCACAAAAATTGCCCCACAATATGCTGTCTGCGCGCCCCCACAACCTTGCGCAGGCCAATTTCGCGGGCGCGAATAGCTGACCGCGCAGTAGCCAGATTCATAAAATTGATACAGGCGATAAGCAAAATACCCAGACCCAAAACAGACAGGGGATAGAGATCGCGGACATCCCGATATGGCATCCCCGAATCACCTGTAAAACCCGCCAGATCAATCCTTGAATACAGATGGATGCGCGGCAAAGCCTGGAGATGATAAGTCGCCTCCTGAGACTCAGAGGTAAAATGCGCGGCAAGCGCGCGTTCGAGAGCCGCAACATCGGCATCGGAACGCAAACGGACGTAAATCGGTGCAGCGCGTATAGCCCAGTTATCGGACGCAAAAAAAGTCACACTATCAAACTCCAATCGCGTATTGGGAGGGCGATCTTTCATCACGGCAACAACCGTGAATACCTGCTGATAGGTCTCGCGCTGCACCTCCACAGTGCGCCCAATGGGATCAGCATTTCCATAGAGCTTGTTGGCCACACTCTGCGTTAAAACAATAGATGCATCTCGGCGTTTGAGCACAGTAGCATCCCCTCGAATAATATCCAGACCAAAGAAATCCACAACATCTCCATCAACCGGACAAAGGCGCTGTTGAAACAATCGGTCCTCCGTGCGGAACCAGGACGTGATACGGCGGAACTGAACAACAGCCTCGACCTCGGGATACTCAGCGCGCAAATGCACGGCAATCTCCGAAGATAGTGCGCCGCGCCATTCGACTTGCCCGCGCGCGTTTAGATCCTTCTTCATAATTCGATAGACCCGGTCAGCATGGGGGCGAAAGGCGTCATAACTCATCTCATAGCGGATAGAAAGCATAATGAGCACAGCACACGTCAATCCAATGGCGAGACTGCTCAGACTGATAAACGCATAGAACTTGTGACGCATCGCGTTGCGAATCGCAACTGTCAGAAAATTGTAGAACATGGAAACTCAGGGAAAACGGCCAGCGTGTTGATAGACGCGGTCTCCGTGTGCCATAAGCATCTCATTCTCTTCTGGCGCAGGTGCCCGCCAATCATCCAACAGTGAAAAATCGTGCTCAAGCTCCGCGCGGTCATTGGGCGCTGCAATCGCAATGGCAACAGAAGGATAGGCCAGTGCAAAGCGGTACCACTCTCTTGCGGATGGCGGAATAAAATTGGGAGGATCATCCGGAGTGGGCTTCATCAGAGCACCCCAGCGCAGGCAGGTATAAACAACCACCGGAATACTGATCGGATCGGTCAACGGGAACACATCCTCCTCTGCCCCCCGGTGGGCGGCATTGTACCGGAGCATAAGCATATCCAAGGGGCGGGACTCAACCTGTTCAGGTGCTCTGAGTTCACCCGTAGCAATGCGAGCAGCCATATTGCGCTGGTGGCTGGTAAGACCGAGAAAGCGCACCTTCCCCTGCTCCTGGGCGCGAGCCATAGCTTCATAAGCGCCCCCTTCAGACGCGATATCGCACCATTCGCCCTCGCTCTCCACATAGTAAAAAGTCACAACATCTATATAGTCAGTATTCAGCTCACACAACGCATCTTCAAGCTCTCGTTCGGCACCTGAAGCAGTACGGGATTTAAGCTGCCATGCCAGTACAATCTCCTCCCGCTCCACCCCCATACCCGCAACAGCGCTACTCAAACCATCGGGACGACCGCACCAGTTGAGATAATTGACACCTCGCTCAACCGCATAATAGACATCGGCGGGGGACAGGTGGGTATTGCCCCTCGTAGCCAGACCCAGGCGACAAAGAGGCGGAGTATTCTGATCAAATTGAAAAGTACGTCGCATGTATTACTCCCGAGATTGTTTAACACAATTTCATGAGAAAAATACTGCACACATGTATAGTCTAATTTCAAAAAATGTCAAGGACAAACACATAGATTTTAACGATGCAATTTGACATCAAGTGTAAGTTGGCTATACTTGAGAAGAAATTATTTTTCTTTTCTTCTTACGAGCCATATTATATGCCAGAGATTTGTAGATTCTATGGAATCAGGATTGAGATGTTCTTTCTCGATCACGGAGTTCCACATTTTCATGTCCGCTATGGTGAATATACGGCAAAAATTGCCATTGAATCTCTGCAAATCATTCGAGGCGTATTGCCCAGAAGAGCATATCGTCTTGCCACAGAATGGGCGATTCTCCATCGAGATGAACTCATGAGAAATTGGCGGCGCACGCAGGCAGGACAGTCGGCATTTTCTATTGATCCGCTGACTTAAAGGAGATGGTCATGTCTGACTCTGACGAAATCATTCGCATCGGTCAAGAGATTCCCGAGGTCGCTTCTGTAAAAACGCGAATGCCTTATACACTAATTGTAACCTTTGAGGACGGCACTTGTCGGGAAACCCTGTTGAATCCCGATGACCTGGTTGGCCTCATGGCCTCCTTAAAAGACCCAGATTACTTTGCTCAAGCATTTGTAGATACTCACACCAGGACCGTTGCCTGGCCTAATGGGATCGATTTAGACCCTTGTGTGCTCTATGAGCCATCCTTGCGAACAAAAGTGAAACGAAAGCATATTGACCAAACACAATCCCTATGAAGCATTTCGCATCAGGGAATTTCGGTTATACGCGCTGGGCTGGTTTGCCGCATTGGTCGGCACGCAAATTCAGAGTGCCGCCATAGGATGGGAAATGTACGCCCGCACCGGGCAAGCACTCGCGCTCGGCCTGGTGGGCCTGGCAATCGCATTGCCGACAATGATCCTCGCACTCCCCGCGGGATATCTCGCCGACCGCTTTAACCGGCGCACAGTCATGATGTTGAGCCTGACCGGCACAACCACAACCTCTCTGGGCCTTGCCGCAGTATCGTGGAAACAGGGACCAATTGCCCTGATGTACGCCATACTCGTAGTAGATGCCGCAATAACCGTACTCGGTGCACCTGCACGGCGAGCAATTGTACCCCAACTGGTACCGCGCGGGATATTTCCCAATGCCGTGGCATGGAGCATGAGCTTGATGCAAATGGCGTGGGTAGTGGGACCCATGATCGGAGGACTTATCGCAGCGGTCTATGTACCCGCAGCGTACCTCGCAAGTGCCGGATGTACGGGATGGTTTCTATTGATACTATCCCGATTGCGCGTACCGCCCATAGAGCGCGATAAAAACGCAGCGCGGATTTCACCCCTGCAAAATCTAATGGGCGGGCTGGTATTTCTAAAAAACAACCGCTTGCTATTATCCGTCATGGCACTGGACATGTTTGCCGTACTCCTGGGCGGAGCCGTGTACCTATTGCCGATTTACGCGCAGGACATATTGAAGGTAGGATCAGAGGGATTCGGAATATTGCGATCGGCACCTGCGGTGGGTGCCCTGATAATGGCACTCACACTGGCACACTTGCCCCCGATGAAAAAAGCTGGCAGAAATCTACTCCTCACCGTAGCCGGATTTGGCG
>JAPOXY010000012.1:4748-6516 GCA_026706845.1 Gemmatimonadota bacterium | reverse complement strand
GCTTGCCGATCGCGCTCGGCACGCATGCGTTCAAATACGTTGTTTTTGTTTTCCCGCGGCAGGTCTGCGCGTTTAATCCGCACATCAAGGATATCAATGCCCAGTCCGAGTGCTGCCTCGTGGGAGCGCTCTGTCACTTTTTTCATGATTTCCTCGCGGTGCGTAACTACGATCTCGACCAGCGTGCGTTGTCCGAGTTCTTCGCGCACCGCTGAAAAAATGATGTCGTCCAGGCGCGATTGTGCATAAGAGACATTTTGCACAGATACCAGAAACTTGAGTGGATCTGTGATGCGCCAGCGGGCAAAATTATCGACGATGAGGTTTTTCTTGTCCTGCGTGTAAATTTGTCTGGGATCGGCATCGCTGTACAGCAGGCGATCTTCGAAGGTGTGCAATTGCTGGATAAATGGGATCTTAAAATGCAGACCAGGGGACTGTACGGTGCGTACGGGTTGCCCAAATTCTGTGACGACGACCTGTTCGCGTTCATCCACGATATAACACGATGCATTCAGTAAAATACTCCCTGCGATCAAAATGACCACCAGGGTTACGAGGTTGCGCATGTCAATTTCCTCCTCCTAATGGCTTTTGCAGATTGAGAACGTTGAGGATACCGCCCTTGCCATCGGATTCGACGACGTATTTTTGTATGCCGGGCAGAATTTTTTCCATTGTTTCGAGGTACATTCGCGTTTCGGTCACGTCTTTTGCATTGCGATATTCTTTGAGCACCTCGACGAAGCGGTCTGCATCGCCCTGTGAGCGCTTGACGCGCTCAACTTTATAGGCTTCGGCTTCGCGGATCATTCTTTCGGCTTCACCGCGCGTTTTTGGGATGATGTCATTGCGATAGGCTTCGGCTTCGTTGCGGAGACGTTCTTTGTCTTCTCGCGCGTTGGCGACGTCCTTAAATGCGTGATCGACTTCCTGGGGTACAGATACGGTTTGCAATTTGGCTTGATCGACGCGCACGCCGATTTGGTAGAGGTCCAGGACTTCCTGAACCTGTTCCAGTATCTTTTCCTGTATTTCCAACTTGCCCTCTGTGAGAGCATCGTCGATGGTGCGCTGCCCAATGACCTGACGCAATGCGGCCTCGGTCACGTCTTTGACGGCTTTTCGCTGGTCGTTGACCTGGAACAAGTAGTTCTCCAAATCGCGGATGCGATACTGAACGATCAGTTCTACATCGACGATATTTTCATCGCCGGTCAACATCGCAGATTCTGCTGAGACCTTCTGGTATCTCGGCGTGGGCGTTACGCTGATGGTGCGAAAGCCGACTTCGAGGCGTTTTACCTCTGATACGCGCTCTTTCTCAATGCGCTCGATGGGTGTGGGCCAGTGGTAGTGGATGCCAGGATCTTCCAGGCCCACCGCTCGTCCGAATCGAAATACGACTGCTTGCTCATCTTGTCGCACCGTGTAGATGCCTCTGCCCAACCAGAGCAATGCCAGTACAATTAACCCGTAATAGATGAACTTGGGGTTGAATTGCAAGTCGAAATTTGGACGGTTTGGAAATTGATATTCTTGCATCAGGCCCTCCTTTCAGGACCGGGGAGAATGCCGTTTAATACGGCAGATTGACCTGTCTGTGTCCTGCACAGGCAGGTCTTCGGGGTTTAAGAATTGGCTTATTTTTGCAATGCCTTCAATGCCGCGCAAACACACGTTGATACCCGCCACCCGATTGGCAAAACGACTGGCAAAGGCGCGGTTGCCCGTTTGCAAGAAGGCCCAGGTATATCCCATTAAAAAG
>JAPOXY010000012.1:0-4716 GCA_026706845.1 Gemmatimonadota bacterium | reverse complement strand
GGCCCAGGTATAGCCCATTAAAAAGGTGTCGCCACATCCGGTTTCGTCACAGGGTTCAGCTATGGGCGCGGGGTCGAACGGGTCGATTACAATGTCTGAGCGGTCATTTTGAAAAATTGTTTCAGAACCGCGGTTGCTGCGCGTGATCATCAATACTGAAGGTCCCGCGCACAATACTTGTTTTGCAAAACGGCGTGTTGCGTCTTTGCTGTCCAGTGTTTCGTCGGCGAGTAAAGCGCCTTCTTGCTCATTCATTTGTACGACATCCACGCATCCCATCCATTTTTCCCACTGCGGGGGCACGCGCCAGAATCGACGGCGTTTTTCATCCATGCCCAGGGTTAGACTGTGGACATCCATCAATAGCAAACCGGTGGCGAAACGACGCACGCGCTGTGCGGTTTCGAGGGCGAGTTCCATTCCGGTGATAAAATTAAAGCATATCGCGTCGCAGTCTAAGAACGGTTCAATTTGTGAAAAAGAGATTTGCGGGACGTCATTGTGCAGGGTTTCGCGTTTGCGACCATTTGCGTCGTAATCCAGAAAGCAATGAGGGTTTTTGCCCGATACAAATCGGATGCCGTCGAATTTGACGTGCGGGTATGGCGCGAGTTTTTCTCGCACCACGGTTTCCATGTCTGCACCTGCATTGCAGATGGGATAAATCGCCACATGAGAAGACGCGATCTCGGCCAGTGCCAGGATGCTGTACAACAAACCGCCGTAGCTTTCGGTTGTCACGCCATCGGCGGTGTGAATCGTGTCGCGGTTAATCGTGCCAAGCAACGCAATGCGCAGCCCATGATTCATCAGTCAGTTTCCGGGTAATGGTGAAAAAGGTCATCCGCAGATGAAACCGAATCAATCTACCATAATACAATATGGGTGTCAACTATTAGCGGTCAGCAGGTAGCAGTCACCCCGCTTCCGCAATTTGCATGTCGTGGCGTGCGGTTGCGTCTAATTCTCGTCTTAAAACAGTGTGTGCGGTCAAATTTGGGTCGTGGTCCAGAAGTGTCTGTGCTTCTCGGCGTGCGGCGGTGATTAAGGCGCTGTCGCGGGCGAGATCGGCAAAGTGAAATCTGGGAAAGCCGGCTTGTTGTGTGCCAAAAATATGTCCGGGTCCCCGGATGCACAAGTCGGCTTCTGATATTTCAAATCCGTCTGTTGTTCGCGTCATGGCGTCGAGGCGTTCACGCGCGTCATCCGATAATCCTTCCTGGGGGTCTGCGATTAAGATGCAGTAGGATTGATGTTGGCCGCGGCCCACGCGCCCGCGCAATTGGTGCAATTGCGATAGTCCAAAACGCTCGGCGTGTTCGACCATCATGACTGTGGCATTGGGTACATCGACGCCGACTTCTATGACTGTTGTCGTGACCAATACATCCAGGTCGCCGCGCCTGAAGGCAGACATTGTGGTTTCTTTTTTGTCGCGTTTTAGCCGTCCGTGCAACAAGCCCAGTTGGAAGTTGGAGAGTGCGCCCTGTTGCAGGTCTTCAAAGGCGGCAGTGGCGGCTTGCAGGTCGCTTTTTTCGGATTCGGATACGAGTGGATAGACGATATATGCCTGGTGTCCTTGTTGCAGTTCGCTGCGGAGAAATTGCAGTGCGCGGGCGCGGTCCTGTGCATAACGCCATCCCGTGCGTACAGGGATGCGACCGGGCGGCAGGGCGTCGATGATGGTGACGTCCAGATCGCCGTACAGAGTCAGCGATAGGGATCTGGGTATGGGGGTGGCGGTCATGACCAGGAGATGGGGTGCATTGCCTTTTTCGCGCAACATGGCGCGCTGGACCACGCCAAAGCGATGTTGCTCATCGACGACTATGAGTGCGAGGTCGGCAAATGCGATGTCGTTTTGCAATAGGGCATGTGTGCCGACTGCTATTTTTATTTTTCCAGAACGCAATCCGTCCAGTACTCTGGTGCGTTGTGCCTTTGGCATGCGTCCTGTTACCAGTGCTATTTCTAAGCCCAATGGTGCGACGAGTTCCCGAATGGTGTGGGCGTGTTGCTCGGCGAGGATCTCTGTGGGTGCCATTAAGGCGGCCTGCGCGCCGCTGTCTGTGGCACACAATATGGCGTGGAGGGCGACGAGGGTTTTGCCGGATCCCACATCGCCCTGTAACAGGCGATGCATGGCTACGGGGCGCTGTAAGTCATGGCCGATTTCTGCAATGGCATGTGCTTGTGCGTGTGTGAGTTCAAAGGGCAAATGCGCTACGAGTTGTTGCGTCAGGGGGCCGCTGGATGTCAGTACGCGTCCGGGCGCGCTTTGGCGCAGCTTTTTTGCTTGTCCCAGATAAAGCTGGATATAGAAGATTTCGTCAAATGATAGGCGTTGCCGCGCAGTGTCTATGTCCGTTGTTGTGTCTGGGAAATGGATTTTTTCAATTGCGTCTCTAAGGCGCATCAGGCCACAGCGTTTGCGTATGTTTTCGTCCAATGGGTCTTCGATCTGATCTCCAACAGCTTGTAGCGCGGCGAATAACAGGCGGCGGAGTGCGCGGGCTGTGAGGCGGTCAGCTTTCATTTTTGATGTGGTCGAGTACAGGGGGATGATGCGTCCGGTATGTAGCCGCTGATTGTCGTCTTCTTCGTTTGCGAGAACTTCTATTTCGGGGTGTACTATTTGCAGGGTGCGCCCGAATCGCGTCAGTTTTCCCCCGAGTGCCACGATGTCGCCCGCGCGGTATGCATTTTTGAGGTATTGAATGCCTCCGAACCACGTACAGGCGACCGATCCGGTCTGGTCTTCGACTGTCATGACGAATCGCCGACGCTTGCCGGGGATTGTCTGCATGCTTACGATTTCGCCAACTGCGGTGACTTCTCGCTCCAGGGGCAGGTGTGCGATTCCGACTTCGGTGGATCGATCTATGTACCGATAGGGCAAATACAATAACAGATCGCCCACGGTGGCGATGCCGGCGTTTTCCAATACTTTTTCGCGTTTTGGTCCAATGCCCGGCAGTGTTCGCAAGGGCTGGTTTAAGTTTGAGAGCATAGTGGTTTATTTTTGTTCTTCGCTGTCGCCTTCCTCGTCGTCTTTCTGTTTTTTTCGCTTGTCCTTAAACGCTTTAATTTTTTCAATTAAATCGGGCGCGTATTTGAGCAGGTCGGCGATGGACATGCTTTTGTCTTCTATGGGGAGAAGTTGTGCTTTGCCTTTTTGTATGACGATGAATGCCACGGGTTGCACAGAGCCGCCTCCACCCGTGCCACTGCTGCCGTCGTCTTTTTTGCCCTGTCCACCGCCTGCACCAAATCCAAAGGATATTTTGGATACGGGTATGATGGTGACTTCGCCCACGACAACAGGGTCGCCTACTACGGTTTCGGTTTTTACGATTTCACGCAGTTCGTTTAACATTGTTCGCACCATGTCTTCGATAGCCATGTTCCCTCCGATAAATAAAGTCGCGATAATTAGCAATTAGCAGTCAGCGAGCGACCACAGGGAAGTCGCCCCTACAAATTGGTTTCACAATATCATCGTAGGGGACGGTCCCTGTGCCGTCCCTGCTTTGCGCCTGATTTTGCGTTCTGTCCACCAGATTTTTGCGCGCCAGAGTCCGCCGCGTACAGCAAGGGCGAGTGCGGCGAATATCAAACGGTGAAGATAAACGGAGAGCCGCAGGGATCCCGATCCGGCAAAGCGCGGCTGGATAAAGTTAGGGGTGATTGAGATGCGGATGCGTTTGCCAAAGATGCGCTTGAACGCTTCTACATATCCAAATAGACGCCCGGTGAAAGCGGGGTCGTCCGTTCCCAGTTCCAGATTCAATTCGAGGTGCCGAAATGCGATTGTTTTTGATAGGCGCTTCATAAATCGCGTCAGAATGGGACGCACATCCGCGGCGTAGTCCAGGTATTGTTTTGTTTTCGCGTGCAGGGTCTGCAAACGCGACCAGTAGGAGGGTTTTGTTGTCGGATATGATTTTTTAGGTCTGTCCCGTTTTGGTTTGGTGGTGGTGTCTTTTTCGGATTCTGTTGTTGCTGATGGCGGTTTTTCCCCGGGTCGCCACGCGGTCCAGCGTCCGATAACGACGCGCAATTGTATTCCCTTTTTGTCGATGTAGCAAATAATACCACATAGCCCGGCACAACCGCGCGCGAAGCCGGATATACTATAGTCATTTTCGCGGTAGTATCCCGTTGCACCTGCGCGGATTGGCAAGAATATGAAGAGTGCCAGAATTGCGAGGGGGATACCCAGTATAAGGCCAATGGCGATGAGGATTGATGTGAGCATTTTCAAAATAGGGCAAAAATGAGGGTTAAAGTCAAGTAGTTTTGCCTCTGCACTTGACACGGTGGCGCGTAGATGACAATATATGGTACAAATGAAAAGTTAAAATACCCTCCATCCTGGACGCCTGCTTTAAGCATACAGGCGTGACGAGCACTAATCGTCATTGCGGCAGGGTCTTGAGCCGCAATCCAGAAGGTTTTTAGCTGACTGCTGATCGCTGATAAACAGGAGTATTTATGAAGATACACCAGCAGATCAAAAATTGGGCAGCGGAGAACAGGATTTCTACCGCGGCATTTCAAGGACTTTCCCAATGGCTTATTGATCCAGAATTTGCCGATTTTGTACCGGAAATTCAATTGCTTATTGAAGATGAAGATATAGATGAGATTGAGGATGCTTTTCGCACCCATATCGAGTTTGGTACGGGGGGTATTCGGGGCAAGATGGGTCCTGGT
>JAPOXY010000011.1 GCA_026706845.1 Gemmatimonadota bacterium | reverse complement strand
CAGCACCAATATTCGCTTTGTCAACATACCCCGAAAAGCAAAAATCTCCATCTTTTCAATCTCCGGAGATTTGGTCGCCGTCATCAACCACCCACAGCGCACTACCGACCCCGACAGGGGCGAAGCCACCTGGGACCAGCGCACGCGCACATTTTCCGGGCGCGTCGCCGCCGGACGCTACTACTACGTGGTAGAATCTCTGGTTGCTGGCGAAACGGGCAAAAAGCAGACCGGGATGTTTATGATCATCAAATAGAGCAAAGGAGGAACACGTGAAACGCTTACAAACAACACTCGTCCTGGTCTTCACTGCCTTTGCCCTATCGGCAACAGGCGCAGAGGCTGGGCTCAAAAAACTCGGCAATGCCGGATTCACCTTCCTCAAAGTCTCCCAAAGCGCGCGCGCAGTTGCCATGGGCGATGCGTACACCGCAGTGGGCACGGGTATCGATGCCATGTTCTGGAACCCTGCGGGCATCACGCAAATCAATCGCGCCGCTTTTAGCCTGGGATACAACAAGTGGATGGTCAATTCCAAATTTTATTCGGGGGCTTTTGCCTACAACTTGGGCACGCAGACCATAGGCATCACAGTCTTGTCTTTCACACCCGATGAATTTGAAGAAACCACCATTTTCCAGCCCAATGGCACGGGCAATATCATTAAAGACAGCGACTTTGCCATTGGCCTGACTTATGCCATCAAATTCACCGACCGATTGTCATTTGGTGCCCAGGGCCGGTATATTCAAGAGACGCTCTATACCGATGTCAACAGCGGTCTGGATGTCTCGATAGGCACGCTCTTTTACACCGGGTTCCGGTCTTTGCGTTTGGCCATGACCTTGAAGAATTTCGGACAGGATATCGTCATCATCGACGATACGGCCTTCCGCCCCCTCATCTACAGCATCGCGGCCTCAATGGAACTCTACGGCAATCTGGGCGATCCAGTTTCGCTTACCGTAGCTGCTGAAAATGCCTTTTTTGTCGATTTTGAAGGCCGCATTCACACGGGTGCCGAACTCTGGTTGCACAATATTCTCGCGCTGCGCGGTGGCTGGAAATTCAATAACGATACCGAGAGTTTTGCCCTCGGTTTTGGCCTCAAATACTCGGTCAATGAGCGCCCCTTCACTCTGGACTTTGCATATAGCGATATGGGCGAATTATTGGATCCCACCTACCGGATAAATATTGGCGGTTCCTTCTGAGTTGCGATATGAAATATATCCTTTTGTCGCTGTGTCTCGCACAGGGTCTCCTCGCGCCAATTTCGGGAGAAGATATGCCAGTGATGGCGCGGGGAGCCATTCCGTTCTGGATCGACAGGGCGGGTTTTGATACGCCAGACAGCCTGAACTACGGCGAACTGTATCTCCAGTGCCCGTGTAGGCACCTCACCTTCAGAGCATTGAACGACCAACAGCGGGCTGCTTATCGCGTAGAAGCCACCTTTTTTTCCAGGCGCGATAGCATGCCCTTCAAATGGGAAAAACAGATCGTCACAGACGCGGGAACAGACCCGCGCGATCAGATGATTACAGAGGCACTGAGCTTCAGAATTGCTCCCGGCACCTACGGGGTTCGCGTTCGCTTGAAAGATTTGCAGGCCAATGCCGAAGGCACCTGTGAACTCGCCTTTACAATGCCCGAATTTGACAACGCCACCCCGACCATAAGTGACATCCAGTTTGCCCATCGGATTGACGCTGCAAACACACAGACCACCAGAAATCTGGTCAAGAACGGGTTCAAAATCGTTCCCAACGCACGCAGGTCAATCGCGACGACCTTAAACATCTACTTTGAACTCTATGGCCTTGCCACAGGCGAGGGACGCGCTGCAACTTTCGACCTCGCCTATGCCCTCCTGGATACCGCGGGACAGCGGATCAAAAACTTTCCCTCGGCGCGCTACCGCAAACCCGGCACAACCGCAATTAAAACCGAAGCTCTCGATTTCAAAGGTGTACCGCCAGGGCATTATGTACTGGAAATCACTGCCCGCGATAATGGCACGGGCAAAATGACCACGCGCCAGCGGGCTTTTTCTATACAAAAACCCGCACTGGCAACAGACCCCGCCTCCTTAAAACGCTATTACAAACAAATCCGCTATATCGCCACAAAAACTGAACGCGAAACCTATCCCTCCTTGAGCGCCACCGAAAAAGTGGCATTTATTCTGTCCTTCTGGAGAAAACGGGATCCAACGCCTCTGACACCCAAAAACGAATTTGCCACAGAACATTTCAAGCGCATTCGCTATGCAGACGAACGCTTCTCTGCACGTCCCGGGCAAAAGGGATCGGATACCGATCAAGGGCGCATTCACATCAAATACGGCTTGCCCACAGACATTGAACGCAGTCCGTTTAGTGCCACCGGCAAAGCTTTTGAAATTTGGACCTACGAACACCTCAACTACTACGAGTTCGTATTTCTGGATCGCCTTGGAGATGGCGTTTATGAAATGATCCACGCCACCATGCCAGGAGAACGCTACAACCCCAACTGGCGAGACGAACAAGCCATCGGTGATCAAACCGACCCCACATCGCTGCCATCTGAGGCATTTTCTCCGCCATAAGCAATCAAACCTATGGCAAAAACGCCAGCCCCTCAATACAGATCAGAATACCTGCCCAAACACAGGACAAGTGGCGTAAGTCTTCGCGCCATTGTATTGGGTCTCGCGCTCGTTGTCCTGATCAACCTCTGGATGCCCTATTCAGAGTACATCGTGCGGGCATCGCGCATGAACCTCAGCCACTTTCCAGTCGCAGTATTCATCCTCTTTCTCCTCATACGCTACCTGCTCACCCCCCTACTATCAGCCTGGAACCCCACCCTTCTTTTAACCCCTTCCGAACAGTTCGTCATCATTGCAATGGGACTCGCAGGTGGTGTGGTGCCCGGATCAGGTGTGCTCGGTTTTCTTTTTGGAACCATTGCTACTCCGTATTATTTTGCCACGCCAGAAAACCGCTGGGCGGACTTCTTTCACGCCCACCTTCCTATCTATTTGGTACCACCCAATACCAACGGCGCAATGCGCGATTTTTACGAAGGCGCACTGCCCGGCACGCCAATCCCCTGGTCTATATGGGGGGCACCCCTTTTTTGGTGGCTTATTTTCATCGCCGCCATTGTCTTTGTTTCGGCCTGTATTGCAGTCATCTTGCGCCGCCAGTGGTCTGAAAATGAGCGTTTGGCATTTCCTCTGTTAAGTCCGACCCTGCATATTGTTTCTCCAGAACAGACACGCAATAATCCCTTGCAGTACAGAGGTCTCTACTGGACGGGATTTGCTCTCTCCTCTGGCATTCTCACCTATAATATCCTCCATTTCTTCTGGCCTATCGTGCCCGATATTAAACTGACACTTCCCTTTTTTTATTTTGCCAAAGGTTATCCCCCTATCTTTCCCCGATTCAATATTTACGTCATGGGATTTGCCTATTTTGCCAACCTCGACGTGCTTTTCAGCATGTGGTTCTTCCATCTTCTTTTTTACCAAATCCCAGGTGGCCTCTTAAATCGCATTGGATTTGACATGTCCGGCCGCGGCGACCCCTATGGTGCGCTTCACTTTTCCGGCGCGGGCTGGTTGTGTTTTGGCGCTCTGTGTTTTTTCGTTTTTTGGGGATTGTACATCTCTCGCCATCATCTCAAAGCAGTCCTTCTCAAAGCCATCAATCCACAACACCCCATTGACGACACCCGGGAACTCTTATCTTACCGCACCGCTATTTTGGGGCTGCTTATTGGAACAGTTTTTATTTTTTTCTGGTTATATCAATCCGGCATGAACCCCTCAACAATCGCCTTTTACATTGTAGCCACCTTTGTCATTTACGTAGGCATAGCGCGCGTCGTCGCGCAAACTGGCATCCTTTTTGTGCAAGCCCCAATCAGCGCACAGGTTTTCACCATTTATTCTCTCGGCGCACACGCCCTTTCGATGCCCACGATGACATCGCTCGCCCTCTCCTATGCACTCACGAACTATATTCGCGGTCTGTTTATGCCCGCATTAATCCATATCGCCAAACTATCCGAATGGATCAAAGCCGACCACCGCAAACTTTTAGGCGCAGTCTTTTTGGGATTAGTCGTCGGCTGTCTGACGTTTATCTTCTATGTCATTCCCCTGGGTTATGAAAAGGGGGCTTTCAATTTTAATGACATTCCGCTCAAATCGGGTATCAATCGGATCTATCCGGTGATCCTCAGCAAAATTGTCAATCCCTTTGATGCCGACTGGCAAAGACTGGGCTTTTTTGGCGGCGGCGCAGCATTGATGGGATGCCTCACATTCTTACAATATCGCTTCCCCTGGTGGCCCCTGCATCCCATTGGCCTGACTGTTTGCAGCACCAATGTCGCCCGCAGCAATCAGGTCTCTATTTTTATTATTTGGGCATTCAAATTGTTCGTACTGCATTTTGGCGGTGTCTCTGCTTATCGTCGTTTTCAGCCCTTCTTTATTGGCCTGCTTACCGGTTATGGTCTGGGAGTCGCGCTGTCTTTTATTGTCGATGCCCTGTGGTTTTCCGGTCAGGGACATTACGTACACAGGTGGTAAGCAACCGCGCGAAAGACAGTGCCAAATATTAAAAAGCCGATGTAAAAACATCGGCTTTCCTTGAAAATCTGCCCTATATACCTCAAAACGCGATGGTCAAACCCATGGGCGCAGGCTCAAAAACTGCGCTATCAAATAGATTCAGAACCCAAATCGCACCGAGGACACCGATCAGAATATTCACCCGTTTTTCACTGGACTTGACCTCTCGATGACGCGCCTCCCACTCGGTATAGCGCGTCCCATCCTCATTTGTATATCGCTGGTTTACATGTTGAAATATATTCGTCTGACTGTAGTGATCGCGGGCACTCTGAAAATTCCTATACTGCATTCTCAGCACGACAGATGTACCAACCACTGCACCGAGAAATGCGTATCCTTTTTTCTTATACCCCCGGTAATACTGCCCCCATCCGGGAAATACCAAAGACCGCATCGCAGCCGACAAGCGTTTGGTCTTCAGGCGGCGTGCGGCCTCCTCACCGTGCAATAAAGCCCACCAGAACGCGCCCGGATCTGCATTCTCAAAATAGCCCCGATCCAATCGGTTATTCAGGGCAAAAGCCTCTCGAAATGCCCAATCGGCACGCAGAGAGTCCCCCGCAGCAAGATAACAACATCCCAGATCATAAAACAGACGTGCGCGCGAATCCCGATTCATCGGCGTCAGCTTCGGCGAAAGTTGTGCCACACCCGGCACAGCCAATAAATACCCTATCGCACCTGCATAATCCCCCTGTTTATAGCGCGCTTCAGCCTCTCGAACATAAGACGGAATATCCTGAGCACCTGCAATACCAAATGTACCAATCACTACCATAAAAACCAAAAACCTCATCTCTTCTCCCCGATTAATTTGGATCGGCCTGGACAAAAGGCACCAGAAACGGGGGTGCGCTTTTAAACAGAACAATATGATTTTGTGCATCCCATACATACACACCGCCATCATGAGAGACAACCAACCCAGCAGGATCTAAAATTAGATCATCCAGAACACGCCATCGCAATACAGGCTGTCCGTCAGCATTAAAAACCATAATCCGATCCCGAGCCAGTACAAATACAGCCCTGGGACCACTGCCAATCCATACGGGAAAAACACCATCGGGCAACACAACCTCTTCCCAAACAGGCTGTGACCCCATGTGGCTTGTATCTGTGCGAAACACCTCTCCCTGCGTCGTCACCATCCAGATATCAGGTCCCAAAACCGCCAGACTTCGGATCGCGCCTTCAATACCCGTATCATAAGACCCGCGTTCAACAATGGTATTTACATTAAATGAGAATGCCTTTAACCTCTGTCCAACACCCACCCAAATCGTGCCATCTCGCGCAATCGTTATCGCAGTAGGCAACTCAGAATCTGCAACGCGCCAGTCCTCGTATTGCCAGGGAATCTCATAGATTCTCAACTGAGACGACCGAAACGCAGAAAACTGCACTTCTCTGGTCTCTGACAAAATGCCGCAGAGCAATACAGTGGGAAGAACGCGGATTCCAGCAGAGACCGCGACAACAGAAAGAGATTTCAATTGCAACCCCGCACGGTTGGGCACGGGCAGTACGCGCGGGTCACCCTCATATCCCGTATGATTGACCTCGCGTATGGAAATGGCATCGGATGTCGCGAGTAATGCCAGGGCGGGACTTGCAAAAGTCGTAGCGGACGTCAAAGCCACAAACACATTCGGTGCCTCGACAATATTGAAATTGAGTCGCCGTTGATACGGGTATATAAATATTTCGCGACTATCGAGCACCACATCGCGATCCATCGTATTCCGCAAGCAATACGTATATTTGCGGTTACCCTCTATGAGCTCATCGGTAAAACTCGCAACGGCGGGATCTTCAGACTGAAAAATCACCTGCGCTGCCGCATCATCTACAGCACGCAACAACTCATAGCGACGGGGAACACCTGCCGCCAAATGCCAGTTGATAGTCGCTGTACCCTCTTCGGGCAAAAACTGGATCGTTTCCAATAGCGCCCCGGGAATCTGCACCGAGCCTACGGTTGCTCTTGCTGGTTTCTTTTCGGCGGTTTCTGTATGCAGGCTATAACGGTGCTGTTCACCAGCCTGGATATCAAAATGCGCGATCGGCATCATCTTCCACACATCTGCACGGGGGTTCGCTTCCCGCGAAGGCGCAGGCAAATCACGCCAGGGAAATCTGCGCCAGCCATCGCGCTCGCTGCGCCATAATCGATAGCGCGCCACAGGTTCAATACCCAGATATTCCCATTCGAGTACAACCGCATTCTGCTCCGCGTCATATCTCAGATCAAAGGGGACCACAATCCGCGAATTGGCTGGATCAGTAGCGAGATCGCGCCTGGAATCACACCCGGCCAACAATAAAAGACACAACAAAAAATATGTGACACTATTGCCCATATCGAAACACAATCTCCTTTGAAACACGACGCGGTGCATTTAAGTCTTCTACGATAATTTTCACCCGATTGCGCCCCTGTTTCGCCTTTGTCAGATCGACAAACTGATAAACCTGCACGCTCGGCTGTGTATCCACCTGTTCAAACGACATCGACACTTCGGGATTGACCTCCTGACCGGTCAACAGCATGCGCAAACCCTCCACCTGTTCCAGAGCCGCAATCTGAATCGTCACGCGATAGCGCGTCTGCCCAAACGCGTCTGCCATTAGATTATACACCTCAAAATACAACCCCATCTCCTGTCCAATGAGAAACGCACGCGTGGGCAAAGGCAACACCCGCAAATTCTTTCGGCGAAAAGAATCATCCACATCCGTCTCATCTATCTGCGCGGCCAATACCGGATCGCTCATCTGCAACTCCGAATCGCCATAAGACTCAACCGCAAGAACCTGCCGCAACATACCCACGCGATTGGCACTGACATTCTCTGCCTTCACCGTCAAATGATACGTGCCGGGCGGCACGGACAAGGTCAACAAATCGGTCAGCATAGCATTCGAATCAGATAGCGTGTCTTTCCGCACAACCGCTCGACTCGTGCGAAACGCGCGGTTTGTCACCGAATCATAAAGCGCAATAGATAGTGTCAAATCGCCTCTACCGATCTTCTCCACATCTATCGGCAAACCATAGGCCACATCCACCCGCGTCATGAAATATCCCCCGCGCGCATCGGCCACATCAAAATAAAATTCCAACGCCCGCGTTTGCCACCACGGTCGATATTGCTCTGGTATCTCACCCACAGCCTGCATATAAACCGTTTCCGGCGCATTTTCCTGAATCCGCGTTATGGACCGCATCCCTATCGGCTGGCGCAACGGAATCGGCGCAAAATTGAAATGCCCCGATCCCATCTCATCCGTAAATGTAATCTCCATCCCCCCGCCAACCGTCACATACACCCACGATTCCCAGGGCACGAGACTATTATCTTCCCCAGAGGTAACCGGCAAATAACCATCGCCCATCGTGTGAGAAATCCCAGATCCTCTTCTCGCCATCAGTCCAAACGAATCGGCCATCATCGCACGCGAACTCCGCACGGGAAACACCGTGCCCACGAGCGCGCCATCGGGCGGACGCGTGTATAACTGCGCGTACAACGCGTCCTTCACCCGCTGCACCGCAACACTCATTACTCCAGGCGCGCGACCAGACCGCGAACGATAATCAGGCTCGCCATAGCGCAAATACACCTCACCGCGCCGATCATAAGGATACGCAGACCCTGCGAAATATTGCCGCGCCATCCACACCCGCTGATAGTGTTCTTGCAAACGCTCATTCACTTCTGTCGTCGGATCCAGATCCTTTTGCATCCAGAATCGATCGATAAAATCTTGCTTCTCCCCCTTAGAAAGCGCATTGTAGATCGCGCGTTGAGCATCTGACAAAATAGGGGTTGGATCAACGTGCAACGTCAGCGTCTGTGCATCAATCCGCTCCAAAAACCGATCCCAATACTCCGAAGCGCGCTCGTAATCCCCCGCCCGATAAGCCCATTGTGCTGCAACAGGCAACAAATCGAGCGCCTCAGGATGGCGTTTCATAAATGGCAAAATCTGTCGCGCGATCGCCTGCTGATCCTCCATACGCAACAACACAGCACCCAGCTTTGTCACCGCATCAACATCATCCGGTTCCAGAGACAAATAGCGCGTATAATACGCTGCGGCTGTTGTATTGTCCTGGGATAAAGCGTAAAAATCATCGCGCGCAAACCAGTCCCCCAACAACTGATATGGCGCGCTATACGTCGAATCAATCGCAAGCGCCCGAGACGCCATATCCACGCACTGATCCGTACCGATATCAAAATACACCGACGCCATCTGGTAATACAAATCTGCGCGCGTCGTATCCGCCTCTATGGCGCGATAAAAATACGAAACAGCGCGCTGCCGCAGAGCGGGACGTCGCGCATAAACCCTTCCCAAGCCTTCATAAGATAGCACCCGACTATCTTCAAAAGACTCGGCCTTCAAAAATGCCTCTTCAGCATCGCTCAAAAGCCCGCGCTCCAGCGCGACCATACCCCGATTCACCCATCCCGGTCCATCTTGCGGCTCCGGTTGATTTGCCCAGGCATCCGTCTGAGTACCCGATTTAACCTTTGCCAACCCCGCGATCAGATCTGTGGCAATTGTCTGCGACAAATCGTCAAACCGATCCTTGCGCCAGACGCGCCGACCATTGGCACTGCCCGCCCACAAAATACGACCAGAAGACGTATCAATAAGCCGCAGCGCAACCCCCACAGCATTGATCGCATTGTCCCTGCCCGTAGCCATCAAACTACCGCATAAAACAGCATCTGCCCTATGCGCCAACAACGTCCGATCCGCAGTATTCAGTCGCGCGCCTATGGGCTGTGACATATCCAATCTATCAAATAACCCATCACCTATCATACCCTCTCTAATCAACCGCTCATATCCTCCCACCAGTGCTTTTTGCGAAGTGTGCAAAGGCGCGAATACCACCTGCAACGGCCACTCATCTGACCGCATCATCTTGCCGTGCCGATTGGCTTCCTGAAACCCGAGTTGCGCCATCAAATTGCCCAGTGCAATCTCCCCAATATCGCGCTGAGCATAGATCCACTGCCATTCGACATCATCCCGCGCCTTACCCATCCAAATGGGTTCCCCAGTATCCAAATCCACAATCCGCACATGCAATGTGCGCGTCCCGGCATCAGAAACAAATCCGATCAACGCCCGATCTGCGCGAGCCGCTGTTTTCAACAAAAATAAATCATAATCTTTCAACGCCTGTTTGGTCTCCAATATCCTCTCCATCCTGTCCTGTGGAATCGTATCCGGCTCCACCAGTTCAAACCAGCGCCCCTGAAACGCGGGAATATCCCGATAGCGCATCAACTCATCCACCAATCGGTCAGCCATAAAAATTCCGTAATCGGGGTCTTTCTCTGAAAGTAGTGGAAACACCGCCAGACGAGGAACCGCTTCGCGTTGTGGCAACACCTCTTCACACTGCACCGCCGCAGAAAACACGAGCAATAATATTAGAAGTGGATATCTCATTGAAGTTCTCTCGTTCTGGTGAAGTGTTTATGGTTTGGGCATCAAGCGCATCAATACACTGTTGATTGTCTCAAGGCGATATGCGAAAAGGTGAATTTATAAAAATATCAAGCAATTCTTGTGCCAAAATTTTCTTTTCTATATTTTACAATTAGTTACGAAAATTTGTGCCATGAACGCAGTTTCATAAGTGTCCGATTTTGAGACAGTAGTGTCCGAAAATGAACACTTAAAATAAAAACCATATCCCGAATGATGTTATGCTAAATAATTAGCATATAAATTTTAAAAAAATAGCCAATTAAAAACTCATTGTCAAGATTAGAGTACGAAACAATTAGCAGTTTTTTGATGCCCAGAATGAATGCACTTTTTTACAGCCAAATCGGAAAGGAATAATATAAATACCTGTTTTTATGGTATTTATATTATATTGTCTCATTTGAGAAAGAAATCAACATGTGTGTTTTTTTAGCTCAGATGTTGTAAAATGGATACAATATGGGGATATAAAGGATCTCCAACATTATCCTCTCTAATCAGCAACCACAAAAGAGGCTTTTTTCACTGCCCTCTCACCAGATTCCAAATCTGTAATCTTCACACTCACCGTATGGCGACCCAGCCCACACGCTGTCAAATCCAGCGCGATGTATGTGGCCTCTGAAGAACGCCTGCCCACTTGCTCAAAATCTATTGCGATCTCCTCGTCCTCTCCCTTCGTAATCGTCTTGACCAGTTGTGAAACAAGCGCGCCCAATGTCATCTTTTCTTGTGACCGAATCGTATATGCCACTCGGTACCTGGTCTGACCAAACGCATTGCGTTTCAAATTGTAAATCTCGTAATACACATAAATACTTCGATCTCGCGGATAGGTCCTGGTGGGCATAGGAATGACTTCAAGGTGCCCTTTGCTAAATTTACTTCTCTCCTTCCTCTCAAAAATCTGCCAGGCCAGTTCCAGATCGCTTACTCGAAGTTGCGTCTGTGGATATGCCTCAATCTCCATATCCTGGCGATACCTTCCCTTGCCTATGGAAATCAAATCCTGTACAGACACCTCCATCTTGTAAGAACCGGGCGGTACATTGAGGCGAATCACATCCGGCACAACTGCGCCTTTAATACCTGTGACATCGCCCGCATTTCTGAAGTGTAAGGGTGCGCGGCTGCGATAGATGCTTCCAGTCTCCGTATTGATCAAAGCGATAGTGCGTTCAACCGAGAGGCGTGTCTCATCTTCTGTCGCAAAGTAATACCCCAGCGTGTGAGGCACACCGAGATAGACTTCACACATTGTTTTCTCATCCTCACCGCGAAAATCCGCAGATGCGTAATAAAATTCAGACGGATCCTCGTTTTCCAGTGGGCGATAATAATCGGGGATTTGGGCGGCGGCCTGTTCGGTCACAGTTCTCGGATTATAGCGATGTAAAACAGCTAACTGTTTCAAGGGAACCATATCGCCGGGTGGTGCAGGTGCGTAATCATAGATGCCGAGTCCTCTTTCATCGGTAAACGTAATATCGAGTCCATCGCCAATATCGACGTAAATCCAGTTCTCCCACGCCACCATTGCCCCATCCTCTGATGCTGTAACAGGCCGAAAAATATCTGTGCGGGATTCACGCGCAGAACCTGTCGATATTTCGAATAATTCTGCGGTATATCCCTGAAACTCCGATATTTTTCCACGCAGACTTCGCACGGGATAAACTGGACCAACATAAGTGGCACCTAATGGGGCTATTAAAGATTCTGTATTATAAGGATTACTGCGTCCTGATCTCAGAAACTCCTTTGGATGGACTTTGGTACCATAAATCGACAAAGCCAATCGCTCCTTGATCCTTTGCACAGCCAAACTCTGTTCAAAATTTAACTCATCTGACTGAGAGCGATAATCCGGCTCACCAAATCGAATATACACTTCCCCGCGCCTATCCCATGGACTTTGACCCTCTGAAAAATGATGCAGTGCATACCACACCCGCCAGTAGTGCTCTATTCTCCGCTCATTTTCAGCCGTCGTGATATCTGGATCGTGTAAGTTCCAGAACCGGCGCAAGAATCCCTCGCGCTCGTCTATCGGAGTGGCATTAAATGCGGCGAGTTCTTCGCGCGAGGCCACAAAGCGGATGTCCTCATATAGCATTCTCGCATTGGGATCAAGACCATCCAGATACCGCTCAAAATACCGCTCCGCAGGTACTATCTTTCCCAGCTTCATATACGCATACGCCAGAACGGGAA
>JAPOXY010000010.1 GCA_026706845.1 Gemmatimonadota bacterium | reverse complement strand
TCCAATGCGGCTTTGCTTCACCATCGGTTGCGTGTAGTAGATAACCTTGTGGACGTGCCAACTTTGCAATATTGTATGGATCGCAGTGACGATACATTTTTGCGGGCATTGATAGATGCTTGGAAAGCCATATTAAAGATCGACTATCGTCCTGTATTTGATCCTGCGGTATCAGTTTTGGAAACTTTCATAGCAGTTGATCACAATGCGCGTATAGGTGCTGTTCAGGCTGTCCGTTTGCTGGTCCAATACGCCCTTGCACATGCGGATGATTTGGCTGCGATGCGTTTCGATCATGCAGGACCATTATACCATCGCTTGTTGGAATCGGCAAGGTATGATGGATCATTCTATACAAACAACGTTTCCGCATTACTATTGGCGCGACTGGCTCTGACAGAAAATTTTACTGACTGGTCAGATGAGGAAGGTCTGGGAAAGCTGAAAGTGATTGACCCGGCGTGTGGAACAGGCACGTTGCTGATGGCTGCGATGCACACCATCCGCGATAGGTATATCAATGCTGCTGGTCAGGATGCCGATTTTTTGCACCTATTTATGGTAGAAGATGTGCTTCATGGCCTGGACATCAATAGGCATGGCATACAGTTGGCGGCCTGCAACTTGACGCTGGGCAATCCGCGTGTGGATTACACAAAAATGAATCTGCATACGATGCGCCATGGCCCGCAACCCAACGGAGAAATAAAGATAGGATCGGTGGAACTGCTTGCTACTGCACAGGATGATGGAGAACCAAACCTCACACAGTTTGTCTTACCATTGCCAAGAATGGAGGCTCTTGGAGCAGAACGCGCTCAGCCCGGCGAATCGTCCGATGATTCTTATATGGGAAAATTTGATGTTGTGATCATGAACCCGCCATTTACCCGCAACGATATACGCAATAAACATAAGGAAAATTGGAAGCGTATCCAAAACCACGAGCAAAAGGTGGTTAATTATGTTCGACAACGTGATCCAGAAGCAGGTGGAGCTATTGATCACACCAATGCGAGCAGTTTTTTTACGCCGTTGGCAGATATGTTATTAAAAAAGGAAACCGGTGTGCTCGCTAAGGTTCTTCCGACAACGGCTTTGACTAATGCATCCGGAAAACAGGAACGCAGATTTCTTGCGAATCGATTTCAGATTGAGACCATTATTACCAGCCATGATCCGTATCGTATAAATTTTTCTGAGAATACAAAAATTCATGAATCTCTGCTTATCGCTAGACGTCCTTCTGGGCAAAAACCTGCTCGGTTTATTTCTTTAGGTCGGATGCCTGCTGATGCTCATGAGGCAATGTTGTTGGCAAATATGATCAATAATGGCAAAATTTCTGGTGAATGGGGTAGGGAATGTGAATGGCCACGAGAGCGCGTGAGAGATGGAGATTGGCAAGTTGCTTTGTTTTATGATGAAGCACTTGCTGAGGCATATTATGACCTTGCCGCTTTGAATGGTACCCGTTTAAACCTTGCTGGTAATGCTTGCAAAATTGAACCCGCTGGTCAGCGGATTCGAGACGCTTTTTCTCGTAACTCAAAGTTAGATACACCCTGGAAAATACCGGTTCTATGGGATCATCAGACAGATGTCCGTAAGACGATGGCTGCAAAGCCTGATGTGGTAGCAACACCGAAGCGAGGTAGAGAGAAGTATGCACAGAGTTTGGTGAAGAAAGCCAGCCGATTGGTTATCTCAGGACGTCTTTATACATACGCCGTGCGAACAGCAGCCTGTTATACAGAAGAGCCAGTGCTTGGCTCTGCCTGGGTGCCTGTCACCTCACTATCAAAAACACCTCACTTTGATCAGGCGCTGTGTGCATGGTGGAACTCGACGCCTGGGATACTGACGATGCTTCATGCCAGGTCCAAAAAGTTGACATATCCAGCATATTCTTTGGATCTGCTACGCAAATTGCTCATCCCCAATCCGCGCAATGTCGATGTCTCCCCGCTCATTGATGTTTTCGCTAAAACCCACCAGCAAGTACTCAAGCCGTGGAAAGAGATGGATACCTGTCCTGTTCGCGCCCGTATTGACGAAGCAGCAGCACAAGTTCTTCACATGGACGGGGCAAAGATTGCGGACTGGCGCAAACGGATCACACTTGAGCCTACCGTCTCTAACCGTCCGGCAGTGGCGCATTTTGGCTAACTTATTGACAAAAAGTAGGTCGCCGCACGCCACAGGCATGGCGTAGCCAAAGAACTGACCAGACAATCGGAGGATCGAGTTATGGCAGATAATACGACTCGCTGGGATTCAGCAGATTACCTTAAAACAGAAGAAGATGTGCGGCTATACCTGGAAGCGTGTCTTGAAGAAGCTGGAGATGATCCCGCTTTTATGGCCCATGCATTAGACGTAATCGCTCGAGCCAAAAAAAGGATTCTCTTCGAGAGCATCAAACAAGGATTAACAGAAGCGATTGAGCACGCGGCAGGCCAGGAAAGTGAGGCGGTTGTACATCCTCCACGCCCTCCTGATGTAAAATCTAAAAATAAAAAAGCCCGGTGATCAAATGGGCCTCCGGGCTTAATAGTTTTGAGTTCATCTATCAGCTATATCTCAGTCAATTCAGGCACATGTTCTTCCTCGTACTTCTCAATCAGTACTCCAATGACTTCCATCATTGAGGCGAGAGGATGATCTTCATTCTCGCCTACCTCATCAATCAAATCGTCCAGTATAGCCACAAGCCGTTGATATTCGCTCTCTTCATGGGGGACGAACACAACAGGAGTTAGAACGGGCCATACATCTTGGGCGGTTTGTATTTCTGCTACCATAATCTACTCTTTCCATTTCCCTTTATCGTACTCGTCATGCGTCAAAACCGCACGGATATAGATTTTCTGTCGGTTGTAATGTATTGCTGCGATAAGACGTGCTTTGTTACCACCAATGTTGAAAACGGTTAAATTTTTTACCTGATCAGCATGGGGAAACGCCGTGTGCAACTCGACAAACGAACGAAAATAGCCTCGCTTCATTAATCTATACCAATGTTCGAGTGATACTTTGGTATTGGGATGTCTCTGGGCAAACTCGTTCAAGCGTTTTCGGGTGATAATATGCACGGATGTCCTGCCGACAAGTTGTTCTATCTGCCTGTACCGAAGGCAGATCGGCATACTGACACAAGCAGGATGGTCAAGTCAGAGCAGCCGCAACCTCATGAGACGGTAACTCATCGCCTGAGTGCTCACTTTGAACTTCTCCGCGAGCATTTCTAGAACATAGTCTTCGGTTAGATCAAAGGGTTGCTGATAGAAGGCGTCTTTGACCCATTCAGCAGGCATGAGGAGAGCAGCCGCAAACGCATTGGCATCCATCTCTTCCCCTTTGGTGCCGGAACCCGATTCGAGATCGCGGAATTGTACGCGATACCCTTTGTCAATATAAGTATCGCCTTCGTGAAGCATAAAATGACCGATCTCATGCGCGATGCTAAAACGCTGTCGGTTGGGGTGGTGTTTTTTATTAACGCCAATGACGGCGCGGTCTCCGTTGCGAACGAGCACCCCCGAACAATCTTCTCCAAGATCTGCCAATTCGATCTTTATGCCCAAGGAATTAGCGACTTGCTTCACGGAAACTGGAGGAGCGTGTATCCTCGCTTCTATGAGTAGCTGATCGGCTTCACTCTCTATTATCCACATTGGCCCCAAATTCCTTTCGACGACTGGTAATATAAGAGACGACTTGTTCTCGGCTCTCTCCCGCCGCCTTCTCCAGCCGGCCTGTGATTGTGAGTTGTGCGGTGCTTGCCTTGCTCCTTAAGAACTCTTCTCGGGAGGGCACAAGCGCAGGTAGGTCAATATTAAGCGCATCGGCAATTGACCAAAGAGTGTGGAGCGTTGGACGCTGATTCCCACTCTCAATGTTGGCAATGGAGCCTCGTGCAAGGCCACAACGCTGCGCGAGTTGGGTTTGTGTGAGCCTTGCTTCGCGTCGCTTTCGTTCCACTTTTCGGCCTACAAGTTCGTATATCCTCTCCGATTCTGGTCGTCGTCGCATAATAACAATTTATAAGATCAATTTATAATGTCAAGCAATAAAAAGCAAAAGGAGGATGTTTTTGATAAAAGTTTGCAATAAAAAGCATATAAAGATTTTATTATTGACAATATAGAAGGTTTTCTATAGTTTTGTTTTATCTCGTGGAGAAAATATGCGGCAATACCTGCTAAAGGAACTTGGATTTTGAGTAATAAATTCTACATCCTCTCTCTTGATGGGGGCGGTTTCAGAGGCGCGTACTCAGCCTATCTTCTCAAGTATATGGAGGAGGAATGGAACATTGATTGGCAGGCCCAGTTCAATTTGTTTGCTGGCACAAGCACAGGCGCCATCATAGCTGCAGGACTGGCTCATGGACAGTCAGCAAGTTCGCTATACGATCTCTATGCTGAAGAGGGCCAATCAATTTTCAAAAAGCGATGGTTTGCCAAATTTGATTTATTAGGTTTTACAAGTCTCTTTGCCAGTAGTTATAGCAGAAAGAATCTGAAAATTTGTCTTCAGAATATATTCGGAAATACGCAATTGAAAGACATTTCCGTGCCTCTAATTATTCCGTCAGTTGATATTGGTGACGGGCGTGTTCATGTTTTTAAATCGGCGTATGACCCTGAGTTCCATCGAGACCCCAAAGTGCGTGTAGCCGACGCCGTTATGGCTTCTTGTTCAGCACCTACATATTTCGATCCCTATGTTGTAGGTCCTTATCCCTTGACTGATGGTGGCTTGTGGGCAAACAATCCTGCTTTTGTTGCTGCAATTGACGCGAAACGTCGTCTCGGCGTTGATCTATGCGATCTCAGAATCCTTTCAATTGGTACGGGGAAGAGTAAAACCTGCTATGGGAGCACCACAGGGTGGTTTTGCAAGACATTTTGCGGCTGGGGAATAGCAACCCGTTGGGGACGACAGAAATTTATTAATTTGATCCTCAATCTTCAAGCCGAAAGTTCGCACAATATGTTAAATCTGCTTTTTCAGACAAAAGATAATAGAGATCCAGATCAACTGCTGCGTATCAATTTCGCATCGGACAAACCTCTTCCGATGGATGATCCACGTAAATTGCCTGACTGGACAAGAGAAGCTGATCAGGATTTTACACACGAAGGTCATAAAATTAAAGAGTTTCTCGCACTTTAACGAAGTAGGGATAATGATTACCAGGTATTCATTATTCATCTTCAAAATTTAGAAGGAGTACAAAAATGAGGCATGTAGAATATTTTAAAGATTTTCTCGATAACGAGGTAAATCTCAACGAAACACGGCTTAAAAGATTAAATGATAGTGTATCGGCTGTAAATGAGTTCCTGCGCAACAACCTAGACTCATACAAAAAGATCGAGCGGCAGGGGTCGTATGCCTTGCGCACAATTATCAAACCGATCAATAACCGTGAATATGATGCTGACATTTTACTATTCGTAAAATACGATCCAGACAAAGAACCGAAAGATTACATCAATGAACTTTACAATTGTCTTAAAGACAACAAAACCTACAAGGACAAAGTGCATAGAAAAACCAGATGTGTATATATAGATTACGTGGGAGATTTTCACTTAGATATTGTTCCCTGCATTACATATGGGGCAGATCAATATATTTGCAATAATAAGGAGAATGTGTTCGAAATTACCGATGGAACTGGTTATAGAGATTGGTTCAACGATAAGACAAGAATCACAAATGGAAATCTAAAGAGAGTCACGCGGCTGTTGAAATATCTTAGAGACCATAAGGGGAACTTCTCGGTAAAATCAATCCTCTTGACCACACTTATTGGTAATGAAGTGTACGATTATGAAAAGGGCAGTGAAAACTTCAAAAGCATTCCCGATACATTAAAGACTATCTCAAATCGGATAAATAATTTCTTGCAGCGTAACAGACTCATGCCCAAAATATGCAATCCCGTTTTGCCGTCCGAAAGTTTTACCAGGCACTGGGATCAAGATAAATACAGCCACTTTAGAAAAATGTTCAATATATACAACGATAAGGTAAATGAAGCTTTTGACGCCACTGATCATAATACCAGTGTCAAAAAATGGAGGGAGTTATTTGGAGAGAATTTCGGAGAGCTCAAGGAAAATACCGCTTCTGTGGCAGCAGTATTAACCCCAAGAAAACCTTACGCAAAGTAATGTAAATATGAAGGTAAATGACAAAGAAATTCAATGGTTAGAATCGCATTTTCCCAACTTGCACTTCGAAGCAAAAGCCCAAAAAATAGCGGGAGAGCTTGACTTTTGCGCCTACTATGACCAAGTGTCTGGGCATCTAATAATAGGGAATGGCAATGAAGAACGGAATACCTTTATCCAAGATGTATTCGAAATAGAGATTCATTTAGATTCCATAGACTTTAATGGTTGGCCAAAAGTATATGAAATGGGAGGCAGACACCCTGAAATTGCAAAAAAATGTAAAGTCAAAATCATTGACTTACATATGTATTCGGATGATGGTGCTTGTTGCCTGGGAATAAAACCTGGGCCTGAGAGAAATCTCAGAGTCAACAATTTTATTATAAATTTGATAATCCCTTTTTTTTATCGTCTCTCTTACACAGAAAAATTTGGTATCACTGCTGCCAGAAATGAACTTTGGGGAGAATATTCTCATGGAGACGAAGGACAAATAGAGTACATAAAAGAAATGCTCAATTTAGCTAAGAGTAATCTTAGTAGAAACGACTTATGTCCCTGTGGAAGTGGCAAAAAGTACAAAAAATGTCATCTTAATGAAGTAGAACATATAAAACGCCATATTGTTGAACCGCCTTTAGTCAAGCCTTCATTAACCAGACACTCGACTCCTCAGCGTGCAAGTGGCCTCTTTGATCCGAGTTTTATTTTTTAGTCCGGAAACACACCCTCGGCTAAGCCCCTCTGGAATGGATAGCAATTCCGCAGCACTTTATTACCGCCGAACAATTGAGTTATGACTATCAATACCACCCAATAGAGTTCGGCAGATTACCTCAAAATGGCTATCCCAAATCCTCTCATTAAATTTACTTACGATGACTACCTGAACACGCCGGACGACAAGCGTTACGAACTTTTGGATGGGGATTTAGTTGCGCTCTCTTCACCGGAAGAATTTCATCAACGTGTTTCCATCCTGTTAGGGACGAAATTGGTTCAGTTCGCGGTTGAGAATCGCCTGGGCCGGATCTATCACGCGCCCTTCGATGTGGTGCTATCGAACACGGATGTGGTGCAGCCAGATCTAATCTTCGTCTCTAATGAGCACGCCGATATCATCACTCCCGCAAATATTCAAGGCGCGCCGGACCTCGTCGTCGAAATTCTGTCTCCTTCCACAGCCGCACGCGATAAGACCTTCAAGCGCAGTTTGTATGCCAAGCACGGCATAACCGAATACTGGATGGTAGATCTTACCGAAAAAAATATAACAATTCTGCGCCTTGGCGAGCGAGGATTCGAGGTCGTCAATACCTACGGCGAAGGGGAAACATTGACTTCGCCCACATTGCAAGGATTCACTTTGAACCTCGACGATATATTTTAAAATGACAAAAAACCTTCTGGATCGCGGCTCAACACCACGCCGCGATGACGGCTCTACGGCGTATGATTGGCTGATCCCTGACCACTGATAGCTCTTTTTCTCGACATTTTCCTGGATGAGCAAGTACACCATGATTTTAACTTAATCGGCATTTTTAAATGCCCAACAGCCCTTGACAACACCTAAAATTTCGGCTATTTTGCAATCACACTGCAAAATAGCCGTTTTTTTGGGTATATCAAAATGTACATTTCCCGCACACTTGAATCCTTTGTCGCATCTTCCCGATTTCCCGTACTCATGCTCTCTGGAGCCAGACAGGTTGGCAAGACGACATTTCTACGGCACTTAAGCGAACCAGATCGAACATACATCACCCTGGACGATCCGCTTGTCCAGAGTCTGGCAAAAGAAGACCCGGCCCTGTTCATGCAGCGTTACCCGCCGCCCGTGCTTATCGACGAAATCCAATACGCGCCAGAGCTATTGCCCCATATCAAAATCGCCGTGGATCGAGACCGATCCCCCGGTCAGTTCTGGCTTACGGGATCGCAGCAATTTCATCTGATGAAAGGCGTATCTGAATCTATAGCTGGTCGAGTGGGTATCGTGCAGCTTTTTGGTCTTTCAAGACGCGAGAGAATCGGGAGTGACGCTTCTCCATTCTTACCGATCCCCGACACTGTTCACAACAGACTCCAGACCGGAGATACCCTCGGCCTGAAAGAACTCTACAGGCTAATATGGCGCGGCGACTTTCCAGCCATTGCTCTGGATGACCAGATGGATTGGAATCTATTTTACAGTTCATACTTGCAAACCTATCTCCAGCGCGATATTCGGGACCTCGCCCGGGTGGGCGATGAGCTATCCTTCCTCCGATTTCTCAGAGCTACCGCTGCCCGAACCGCACAAATGTTAAATTTTTCAGACCTGGCGCGCGATGCGGATGTCGCGCCAAACACGGCAAAAACATGGCTCTCCATTTTACAGGCTTCCGGAATCATCTATCTTCTGGAACCCTATTATACCAACCTCACCAAACGACTGGTGAGAAGCCCCAAACTCTATTTTCTCGACACCGGGCTATGTGCCTACCTCACCGAATGGTCCAGTCCTGAAACGCTGGAAGCTGGCGCAATGTCCGGCCCCATTTTGGAATCGTGGATCGTGAGTGAACTGTTGAAAAGCTACCGGCACAACGGTCACATGCCCCCGTTCTATTACTACCGGGATCGAGACGGAAAAGAAATAGATCTCCTCATCTTGCGGGATGGTACAATCTATCCGCTGGAAATCAAAAAAACCGCTTCCCCTCACAAAAACCACATCCAGAATTTTCGCGTACTAAAAAAATTAAACCTGCCCATTGGGCCGGGCGGCGTAATCTGCTTATCAGAACAACTTTTACCACTCACAGAAATTGCTATGTCGATTCCCGTATCTGCACTTTGACGGACAGACACAAGACTACCCTATAGCAGGAGCATCTATGATACCCGACCTCTTACCCTTAAAACCCTACCTCCGCGAAACCGTCTGGGGAGGGCGCAGCCTGGGGACACACTACAACAAAGCACTTCCCCCGGATGTGCCCATTGGCGAATCGTGGGAAGTCTCGGCATACAAGGGGATGGAAAGCATTGTCGCAGACGGTCCCCTTGCCGGACAAAACCTCGCCGACCTCGTCGCAATTTACGGCGCAGACCTCCTCGGACAGCGCGTTATCCAGCGTTACGGCACCGAATTCCCATTGCTCATCAAACTCCTCGATGCACGCGACGACCTCTCCATTCAGGTACACCCCGACGATACTTACGCCCGTACAGAAAACCTGGGCACGTATGGCAAAACAGAAGCGTGGTACATACTCAAATCAGACCAGGGGCGCGTGGCTTGTGGCCTGAAAGACGGCGTAGATAAACACAGCTTGAAATTATCCATCCGCGAAAACCGCGTACAGGACACCGTGCAATTCTTCGATGTACAGGAAGGCGATGTAATCTTTGTACCGCCCGGCACAGTACACGCCCTGTGCCAGAACGTCATGATCTACGAAGTACAACAATCCAGCGACCTCACCTTTCGCATCTACGACTACAACCGTCCCGGCACCGACGGCAAGCCGCGCGAACTGCACATTGACCGCGCCCTCGACGTCATCGCCTTTGACGCACCCGCGCCAGAACCGCGGAACTCACGTCACGAAGCAAAGGCCACACTCATCGGAGCGGAAGACACCGAATACTTCCGTCTCGAACGCTTCGCCCCTGCTGGCATCGTCCAGCACGCCTATCCCACATTCGCGGCACTCACCGTCCTCGCCGGTCAAGCCCAATTAAACAAAACCTTCACCGCTCAAACAGGCGATACCTTCTTCATCCCGGCCAATCGCACCGTCACCGTCTCACCAGAAGAAAACGTGGAATATTTAATCTCATCCTGTGGGTAGATCGCTAAACCTGTGCTTCGCCGTAGAGGTCAATGCGGGCGCGGAGGGAAGGCTTGATGAAAACATCATCGAGGGGCAATTGGGAAAAAGCATGTGCGAGGATATCCACCTGCGTGGGCACATCGAGGCGGTAATCGAGAATCAGGCGCTGTTCGCCGCGCACGACACACAGGCCACCTGTACCACCCATGAGATCTTCGCGAAATAAGGGAATATTCAGGCGATGGGCAAGGGCTTCAAATTCTTGCAGAAGTTGGGAATCGGTCATCATATAAAAATTGGGAAAGAAACTGGAGGAAAGTCACATCTGATATTTGCAAATATAGCGAAATAAAAAAAATGCACAACCGGATCGGCGAAGGTCGGTCCAGTTTTTATGAAAGAATATGCTCTTTGATATATTCTTTCAGGGCAGATAACGTATTTGCATCCCCCGGCAAGAGCGGGAGGCCACCGATTCCATAAGACAAACTGGTATAAAAAGCGTGGGTCTGATACGCGGAATCCACCTGAGCGGGAAACAGAACAACGGCACTTTTGAGAATGCGTTGAAAATCTGTATCTATCACCTGTCCAATAGCGTCCCGATAAGCGTGCATCTTATCAATATCTTCGCGCATGGGAATCCACGTCCCATTGTAATCTTCGCGACGATATTTGGCGTCAAATGCATAAATAGCGCGTTCCCTACTGGATTTAGACATTCCAGCACATGCATTCGAGTTGTTGATCTCGATAATCATATCGGGCCTCAGATCATGGGTGAGCGCACGTCCCGACGAGGTGGTATAGGTCATATTGTAGAGACAACGGATGCGGTACTCGCCGCGCTGAAGATATATCGCAGAGGGTTCGCCCTGCGCGGGAGAAACGCTCAGACCGCGGTTGGTCAGGCGAAAAAGATTATCGTCGCGGATCGGAACAAAGCCAATATCGCACAGCGTATAAACGAGCTTAAAATAGACCCAGTATTCGTAAAGTGCGTGTGTATCGCGAAAGGACAAATCAAATGGGCCACCTGTACAGGGCGCAAGCGCGCGATTGAGATCGCGGATAAGCGCGAAAGCCATCTGGTAACGCACATCGACATGAACGGGCAAAGCGTCATCGCGTCGCGCAGGTGGCAAAGGGAGCAACCGCAGGCAGCGATCCACGTATATTTTCAGGCGATGCCCCAAATCGGTATGTGCAATAGATCTCGCGCGCAATGACAGACGCTTTAAGCGTGCAACGAGATGGCGATTGAGCGGCGTATCAATATCGGAATGGCGATGGGTCTCGCGCAAATGCGTACACTCAATACCGTCCGCTATAGGCAAATGTGGGAGATCGGTCCCGCTATGCGTCCAGAATTGTGGCGAGCGAATCATATCCACAATAGCATCGGGATCGCGGCCCTGTGCGCGGTCAACCGCGCGGATGCGTTGAACGGTTTTGAGACGGCGATGCGGGCGTTTGAGAATCGCATGTAAAGTGCGGACGAGTTGATTCAAAAGACGATCCAGCACCTGATGAAAGTCTAAATTGCTACCCCTATCATCCATCAGATGAGTCGTAATACGGGTTTGATCGGGCAAAAGGTAAACGAGTTCGCGGCTGATGCGCTCGAGATCGGCGCGCATGATTTGATAATCGGTTTCGTAGTCGAGATGCGAGGGACGCACATCGAGTTCGGCATAGAGCAGATCGACATCGTCTGAGCGAACGCAAAAACGAATATGCCCAGGATGATCACCCGTTGCGAGCCGCCCCCATAGCGCGTGCCCATCGCGGAGAAAACCAAGGTTTTCGACGGGTTGATCATCGATATAGACCGAAATATCTTCCCCATTCAGCGGACGGACAAGGCAGTTGCATTCAGTGGCTTCAACCAGATGATCGGAAAATACCTGCCCCTGCACGGGAGAGAGCAAAATGCGGGCATAATCATTTCCTGCGACAAGACCATCGGATGTTTTCGAAAAGGAAGCGCGGATGTGTTGACCTGAGTCCATTGTTCGCGTAGATTTCAAAAGGGTTTGTCTTCAACCATTTTACGGAGGTCGCCTGCAGTAGTGAATATAAGGAGGAGTTGTGATTCGTGCAATCTTATGGGATAACGATGGGGTGCTGGTAGATACCGAAGGTCTGTATTTTCAGGCAGGACATGAGGTATTGGCAACACAAGGCGTTGAACTAACGCATAGGGATTTTGCCGAACAGTCGTTAAAAAAAGGACTGAGTGTATTCGATTTTCTACCCGATCAAAATGCCGAATTGATCGAGGAACTACGCTTGAAACGCAACGCGCGGTACAGCGCATTATTAGCCGAAGGCGTGCAGGTCGTGGATGGCGTGGTCGAAACACTCAAAACATTCTATGGCCGCGTACAAATGGGCATCGTGACGGGTTCTCGCAGAGATCACTTCGACATTGTTCACGCAAAGACGGATTTACTCCCATTCTTCGATTTTGTGCTAGCAAGAGAAGATTACGAAGAAGCAAAACCACATCCAGATGCGTATTTAACGGCCATGCGATTGCACGGACTACAACCCGATGACTGCGTTGTTGTGGAGGATTCCGAGCGCGGATGTGTCGCGGCAGCAGCGGCTGGCTTGCGCGTGCTCGCCGTGCCAAATGCATTGTCGAAATACGGAGATTTTTCATCTGCGTATAAAATACTGAACTCGGTGCGAGATGTCGTAGAGGAGATAGAGAAGTTAGGTTGAATCTATTTTTAAGCTCTTAACAAAATGAGGTATGTGTGATGAGTGAATTAAAAAACAATCCCCTGCTGGTCAAAGAGGGATTGCCGCGGTACGACGAAATTAAACCGGAGTACGTTGTACCGGGCGTAAAACATATGCTATCAGAAGCAGAGAAACAGATTGCGGCATTGGAGCAAAACATGACCCCATCGTGGAATGGGTTGCTCGTCCCGCTCGAAGAACTCGACGTGCCCTTTTCTTATGCCTGGGGACCAGTGGGCCATTTGCTCAGCGTAAAAAATTCCGATGACTTGCGCGAAGCACACGAGGTAGTTCTGCAAGACGTCGTGGCATTTGGTCTGCGCGTGCAGCAAAGCCGTCCCATTTACGAAGGCCTGGTGGCAATTCGAGACGGCGAGGAATGGGCAAAGATAGATGAGGCTCAAAAGCGATGTATCGATCTGAAAATTCGCGCAGCCGAACACGCCGGAGTGGGATTAGAAGGCACAGCAAAAGAACGCTTTAATGAAATCGCCAAAGAATTGTCGCAAATTAGTACAGATTTTTCCAATCATGTACTGGATGCGACCAAAGCCTATGAACTAATTATTGAAAATAAAAAAGATACAGAAGACTGGCCGAACAGTTTGCGACAAGTAGCCGCACAATCTTATGCACAGGCCAATGAAGGCAGCGAAGCCACACCGGAAAATGGTCCCTGGCGCATTACACTGGATTTCCCGAGCTTTTATCCCTTTATGCAACACCACCGCGTGCGCGACCACCGCGAGCAAGTTTACAAAGCATACATCCAGCGCGCATCCTCTGGCGAATGGGACAACAGCAAATTGATAGCACGCACCTTAAAATTGCGCAAAGAGCAATCTGCACTCCTGGGTTTTGAGACCTATGCTGACAGGAGCCTGAATGTCAAAATGGCCCCCGATGTAGCATCTGTCGAGCGCATGATCGGCGAATTGCAAGCGGCTTCGCAGCCCCATAGCGAAAATGATTTTGGCGCGCTGGAAGCACTGGCAAAGGCAAGTGGTCAGGAAGAGCCAGTCATGCACTGGGATACGTCCTTCTGGTCAGAGCGGTTGCGCGAGCAAAAATTCGATTATACCGACGACCAGTTGCGCCCTTATTTCCCGCTACCCAAAGTACTCGATGGCATGTTTGCATTGGCAGAACGCCTTTTTGATATTGAGATCGCGCGGGCAGATGATGAAAACGCGCACAAATGGCATGAAGATGTGCAATTCTTCAAAGTGCTCCGCGATGACGAGCGCATCGCGTCATTTTATCTGGACCCCTATTCTCGTCCAGCAGAAAAGCGTGGTGGCGCGTGGATGAACGACTGTCTGGGACGGCGATGGCTCAACGGCGAACTTCGCTTGCCCGTAGTACATCTCGTGTGCAATGGCACGCCGCCCGTGGGTGACACGCCATCGCTGATGAGTTTTTCAGAAGTGGAAACCCTGTTTCACGAGTTTGGACACGGATTGCAGGGCATGTTGACGACCGTTGATTATGCCGATGTGGCGGGATTGCACGGTGTGGAATGGGATGCCGTGGAAATTGCCAGCCAGTTCATGGAAAACTGGTGTTATCAAAAACCCACACTAATTGGAATGACCGCACACGTAGAAACGGATGAACCCTTGCCAGATGACCTGTTTGAGAAAATCGTCGCCGCGCGCACATTTCAGGCGGGGTCTTTGATGATGCGCCAGTTGTCCTTTGGAAAAACAGACATACTACTGCATTCCACCTACGATCCAGATGGCGAAGAAACGGCTTTTGATGTAGAGCGCAGGGTAACCGAAGAAATGTCCGTATTGCCCCCCCTGCCAGAAAGTCGCTTCTTGTGCTCATTTTCCCATATTTTTGCCGGAGGCTATGCCGCCGGGTATTACAGCTACAAATGGTCAGAGGTATTGAGCGCAGATGCATTCGGCGCGTTTGAAGAGGCCGGGCTGGATGACGAAGAAGCCGTGAAAGCAACCGGACGCAAATTCCGCGACACAATTCTCGCACTGGGCGGCAGCAAACACCCCATGGATGTGTACCGAGAATTTCGCGGGCGCGAACCGAGCACAGAGGCATTGCTGCGGCACAATGACCTGTTGTAAAGTTAAAAACGAAGGAAATCATTATGCTGGAGTTCTTCTATAACTGGTTACTCAGCTTGGGTGTCGAACCAGATATGGCTCAAAATTGGACTGCACCACTATTGGTGGGCCTGTGCATTCTGGCACTCAGTGTAATTGCCGATTTTATCGTGAAGCGCATAGCTCTGCGAACGTTAAAGTACGTGATAGAAAAAACGACAACACCCTGGGACGATGCATTTGTGGAGCATCGGGTTCTGGACCGGTTGGCACACCTGGCTCCAGCAGTGGTCATCTACCTTTTGGCCGACTTGCCATTTGCGGGAATGACAGAAGCAGACCGGGATTACTGCGTAGCAATTGTTCGAGATGCTGTGCAGATTTTTGTCGTGTTAATCAGCATCTGGAGCATTGCGGCATTCCTCAATGCCGTGCTATCTGTTTATCAGACATTTGAGATCTCCCGCGAAGTCCCCGGCAGGGGGTTTGTGCAGGTCTTGAAAATTCTGACGTATTTTGTAGGCGGCATTTTGGTTTTGTCAATTTTGTTAGATCGCAACCCCGTATATTTTCTGAGCGGGTTGGGTGCATTGATGGCCGTGCTTTTGCTGGTATTTAAAGATGCCATCCTGGGACTGGTCGCGGGCATACAACTGAGTGCGAATAAAATGGTCGCCGTGGGCGATTGGATTGAAATGCCAAAATACGGCGCAGATGGGGATGTGATCGAAGTGGCATTGACCACCATAAAGGTACAAAATTGGGACAAAACGATTACCTCAATCCCCGCGTATTCATTGATCAGCGAATCATTTAAGAACTGGCGCGGCATGCAGGAATCGGGTGGCCGTCGGATCAAGCGGTCAATTTTAATCGATATTCAAACAATCAAATTTTGTGACGAAGAGATGTTGGCGCGATTTTCAAAAATCAAATATATCGCTGCCTATATCGAACACAAGAAAGACGAGTTGGCAAAATTCAACCAGACGCAAGAGATAGATGAGTCGAGTCTGGTAAATGGGCGGCGCATGACCAACGTAGGTACGTTTCGGGCATACATCGTCGCGTATTTGAAAAATCATCCAAAAGTCAACCTGGAGATGACATTTTTGGTGCGACAACTGCCGCCACAGGAACACGGCTTGCCAATAGAAATTTACGTCTTCTGTAGCGATACGGTATGGGCGAACTACGAAGCGATTCAGGCGGATATTTTCGACCACATCCTATCCGTAGTACCCGAATTTGACCTCAGTGTATTCCAGGCACCAACAGGACATGATTTTAAGCATCTCAGTAAAAGATTTATACCGCCACCGGGCCGAAGAGGCTGAAAACCCAATTCGCGAACACGAACTCACTTGTCTTATGTCAGACCAACTCAAACAACGCAATCGCGAACTCTCAATCCTCAACGCGATTGCCCATGCGCTCAACCAATCCGTCAATCTCGATCAAGCCCTCGAAACAGCACTTGAAAAAGTAGCTGCATTGCTCGGTTTGAGTACGAGTTGGATCTGGCTCATGCACGAAGACACACACCAACCCTATCTGGCTGCCGCGCAAAACCTGCCCCCCGTATTGCGCGACAACCCGAGCAAAATGGGCGGCTGGTGCTATTGCCTGGACACGTACGAGAAAGGCGACTTGAAGGGTGCGGCAAATGTAAATGTCGTGGCCTGTAGCCGCCTGAAAGGACTTGTAGAAGGCACAGACGGATTGCAGTATCACGCGAGTATCCCGCTGTACGCTCAGGAAAAAAAAGTGGGCGTATTAAATGTGGGCAGTGCAGAATGGCGTGAACTCTCGGAAGAAGACCTGCGCTTGCTCAATACAGTGGGCGACTTGATGAGCATTGCAATTGAACGCGCGCGTCTATACGAAAAAAGTGTTGAAATTGGCGCAGTGGATGAGCGTTTCAGACTCGCGCGGGAATTACACGACACTCTGGGTCAGAATCTGGTGGCGATCTTGATGCGTCTGGAAACTCTGGATGCCTTGCTCGACGGCAATACAGATCCCAAAATCCTGTCCGAAACCGTGCGCGATGCCATAGCTCTGGCGCGCGACAACCTGGAAGAGGCGCGGCGGGCAGTGCTGGATTTGCGCGCTGCACCACTTGAAAATCGCACATTGATTGAAGCACTGGAAACCCTGGGGCAAAATATTGGCGGCGCAGCGCGTGTACGCGTAAAAAGTATTGGCGAACATCCCCTATCTGTCAGAATAGAAGCGAGCTTATATCGCATGGCACAAGAGGCATTGAACAACATCGCGCAGCATGCAGATGCCCAAAAAGTCCTCATCGAACTGACGTCAACGCCTCAATACGCCCAGCTCGTAGTCGAAGACGACGGTCGCGGATTTGATCCTGAAAACGTGCGGGAAGATCGATACGGCCTCATTGGCCTGAATGAGCGGGCGCATTTACTGGGCGGTTCATTTGCAATTGAAAGCGCGCCCGACCGCGGCACGCGTTTGGAAATCCACATCCCACTGGAGCGCGAGATATGAGCAAACCCATTCGCATTGTCGTTGCAGACGATCATCCCGTTGTGCGCGATGGCCTGATTGCCATGCTACAGACGCAATCCGATTTTGAGGTCGTGGGAGAAGCTGGCGATGGCGCAGAAGCATTGCATCTGGTCGCTGAACGCACCCCCGATGTGCTATTACTCGACCTGGAGATGCCACGCGTAGATGGTATAGAGACGCTCCAGCGACTGGGAGAACTGGGACGCAACGTGCGGGTAATCGTATTTACTGTCTTTGATACGGACGAGCGCATCGTATCGGCGATGCGGGCTGGCGCAAAAGGCTATTTGCTCAAAGGCGCGCCTCGAGATGATGTGTTTCGCGCCGTGCGCGTGGTGAACGAAGGCGGATCCCTACTCGAACCCCTCATCGCTTCCAAACTATTGGACAGCGTGAACAATCCCGATGCATTGACCGCACGGCAAAAAGAAGTGCTACACCTGTTGGCAACGGGACTGTTGAACAAAGAAATCGCCGATCAACTCAACATTTCCGAACGCACGGTAAAATTTCACGTCAGCGAAATCCTGGGCAAACTCGGCGCGGGCAACCGCACAGAAGCCGCCGCGATTGCGATGCAGAGAGGACTAATCTAACACAGATATGGACTTGGCCCCTTTTACAGGATGACGACTGACGTTGAACTGGTCTGAGTTGCGACCTGTTCTGTTTGAATTACTCTAAAGCTCTGCTTGCTTAAGCAGGGCTTTTATTTTTGGGATTTTATCCCAATATGGCAAAAAAATGGAAACTGGGACAAATTTTGAACTTCAGGACAAACTTGCGAGGTTGACATCTAAGGTCAAATTGGGCCTATTTTTTAGAGCGATATATCGTCTATAAGGACGCGGTAGTTCAAACCGTGTGCAGGACATACATCTGTTGAGATCGCTCTCAACACAACCATTTTTCAAAGGAGTTGCAGCTATGAAACACCTGCGTAGATCTATCGTTATAAGCGTCATAGCTCTGGTAGCTATGAACTTCCCCACCTCCATTTTCGGCCAGACCACAATCGGCATTCGGGGTGGCATGAGTCGGGCGTCTGCAAGTGGGAACTTTGATGGCGCAGATGTGGATGCGCGAACCGGCATCAAACTCGGTGCTTCTGCGACTATCCCAATACAGGACAAATTCAGCCTTCGACTCGGTGGCGACTATGTGCAGAAGGGTTACGGTCTTAGTGCAAATTTAGAGGGTCTTAGTATCAGTGCAGATGTAAGTTTGGATTACATTGAGCTTTCGGGCCTGGGTGTCGTCAACCTCACGCCGCCCGAGAGCGCAGCTTCTGTGTATGTGCTTGCCGGACCGGCGATAGGGATCAATGTCAAGTGCGAAGCCGCAGGTGAGGATTGCGGTGATGATGGAGATGGCCCCAAGACCCTGGACCTTGGCATTACAGGAGGGATCGGTACTGAGATGGCGATGTCCGAAGGGATGACATTCTCAGTCGAGTTGCTGTACACTTTGGGGCTCCTGTCGATTGCCGAAGGAGAGGATGTTAAGAACCGAGCTATTGCCCTTCAGGTCGGTGTCGGTTTTCCTATAGGAAAATAGTGACAGGCAAAATTTAAAAAAGGCGATCCATTACGCAATGGATTTGGGTCGCCTTTTTGTAAATGTCAATCACTCAGGCGCGCCACAATTCACCGTAGATATTAACTTCAAATCGGACACTCTATTGATAAATTCTCGACCCGTAAAAATCATAAGTCTCTATAATACGACTTATAGAATTGTCAATTTTTTTGAAACTTTATACGGGACAAAGCGTGAGAAACGGAACAGAGGCAGATGGCAAAGTTGACTGACAAGCCTTATCGAGCCTCTCCTACCATATCAGCAGCGTTGTCGCTGTTTTCGTATCCTATCGGGAGGGAATTGCCACGATCAATAGTGTGAACGGTTTTTTTTAAGCTGTTGACAAACAAATATTTATGCAAATATCTCGAGATTTGTAAGTCATTAAGACAAATCCTTACAAATCCAATTTGCAAAATTGTTCACACGGTTGACCATGGCACTTTCTCTCAAATTCTTTCCCTTCGCGCTCGGCTTCACCAGTCTGCTGAGCCGAATATCCTCGTTTTACCCGCGGTCGCTTTCCTCTCAGACCAGCAGCTATTCCCCTTCTCTGGATAGTTCTGAAAGCGATCAAGTAGTATCCTCTCTCGGTGTACCTCCCAATCACGCTGTTTTCCTTCAGATTTCCCGCACAGATATTTCAGGCCTGTACTGCATAGACCTGTCCCGTGATGACTCTATACGGGACAAGTCCATGCGGTATGCCAGCGGTATTTCTACGTGTATTGAATCCGATGTAACTCGGTGCATCGTGGCAAGAAGTGCATATCGATTTTGCTATCGTCATTGCGGCATGCTTAAAGCCGTAATCCACAGGTAAACCTGCCATACTGGACTCCTGACTCCGCAGGAGTGACGACAATCTATATGAAATACGCCATGATGTACCTCAGAGTGTTTGCAAAGGATCTGATGCAGGCGATGTATTGCCCAATGCCCGGTCTCTTTCACAGCAAAATTCAACAATGCGGGGAATATATGGACAAGCAGAAAATTCTGATTGTAGATCATGAGCCACATGTAATCTCAGCACTTGAAAGATTCCTGAGAGACAAATCGTATGAAATATTCACTGCGGAAAATGGGCACAAAAGCCTTGAAATTTTACACAAGGAGAAAATTGACCTCGCTGTGGTTGAGGCACAGGTAGAGGATATGGATGGGATAACACTGCTGACGCATGTGCAGGCAGAGAAAATTCAGACAGCTATACTGATCATGACGAGTTTGGGATCCGCAGAATTGGGCGAGCAACTGATCAAGGCCGGTGCCGTGAGTGTACTTGATAAACCCATAGCGAGAGATAGATTTTTGACCAAAGTAAAAAGATATATGCCATCACAGTATATGTGGAAAGACCGGTTGGAATCATTTTTGGAAGACAATTGCACCAATCCAGACCTGAAATTTGAAGACATCATGCACTATTTCAAGTTTTCTAAGACCTATGGATATGAATTGTTCAAAAAATATTTTGGAGAATCATTCAGGATGTGCCTGCGGAATGTGCGCCTAACAAAGGCTGAAGAAGCGTTAAAGAACACATCGGACTCCATTTCAGAAATTGCTTATCGGTGTGGTTTTACGTCCTTATCGACTTTTAGCAGGGTGTTCAAAGCGAAATATGGAAATAACCCAACCACATACCGGAAATTCCATTTCAGAAACTACTTATCTATGTGGTTTTACGTCCTTATCGACTTTTAGCAGAGTTTTTATATGTAATAATCCGACCACATATCGCAAAAAAGTGGAAACTGGAACAAATTTTGAACATTAGGACAAATTTTACAACTTGATTCTCTCTAATTTGGAGCAATATATTTTTTATACGAATCTGTCGAAGCGCGACAGGTCGATCAAAATCTGCTCGAACGGCTGGTGCCGTGAGTGTATTTGATAAACCAATAGAGAGAGACCAATTCTTGGCCAGAGTTAAGAGATATATGCTTTCACAAGATATGTGGAAGAACCGATTGGAATCATTTCTGGAAGACAATTACACCAATCCAGACCTGAAATTTGAAGATGTCCTGCACTATTTCAAGTTTTCTAAGACCTATGGATATGAATTGTTCAAAAAACATTTTGGAGAATCATTCAGGATGTGCCTGCGGAATGTGCGCCTAACAAAGGCTGAAGAAGCGTTGAAGCACACATCCGATTCCATTTCAGAAATTGCCTATCAGTGTGGCTTTGCGTACTTATCGACGTTTAGCAGGGTTTTCAAAGCGACGTATGGGGAAAGCCCAACGACATATCGCAGAAAATGGAAACTGCAACAAATTTTGAACAGTAGGACAAATTCGCGGAGTTGACAGCACAAGGGCAAATATTACTATAAGGAGGAGTAACATGAAAAAATTACTGATAGCAGCAATGGCTGTGGTATTCCTATCGGGTTGCATGATGACCCCTCAGCATCGACGGGCTGTCCGGGATGATTCCGGCGATCGGATGACTGTCGGAAAGGTCCAAAAGGAAATAAGAGTTGGTATGAGCGGTGCCGAAGTCGCCCAGGTTCTCGGATCGCCAAACATCGTTTCAACAGATGAAGAACGGCGTGAAGTGTGGATATATGACAAAATCTCGACGGAAACAGCATACTCGACCAGTGAAGGCGGTATTGCTTCTCTCATCCTCATAAGCAGCATAGCCGATGTGTTTCTTGGGGGAGGTGGCGGAGCTTCAGGCACATCTGGAGCCAGTTCAACATCTCAGAGAACCCTCACTGTAATCATAAAATTTGATGAAGATAAAAAAGTACGAGACTTCGCGTATCACGCATCGCGGTTCTGAGACAAATACATCAGTTATAGAAGTGGAAGTTGTGAACCGACTTCAAGGAAGGTCATAGATGATGTATAAAAAGAATCCTCTATTACCACTACTTGCCACAGTGGTAATAGTTTTGACGAGTTGCGGGAGTATCCCCAAAGATGCTTTTAAGCTAACACCAGAATTATTGCAAAAAAGGGAATTAAAAACGAGAAAATACGAAGGCATTTCAGAAGTTGATATTCTATCGGCATCTGCTGGCGTACTTCAAGATCTGGGATTCAATATCGATGAGAGTGAATCAAAACTCGGACTTATCGTTGGCTCAAAGGAAAGAGATGCGACTGAAATAGGGCAGGAGGTTTGGTGGTGGACTAAGGTGTTGCTTACTTACGGGTACTCGTGGCTTTTGGGTGATGAGACTGATGACTATCAAAAGTTCAAGGCATCTGTTGTCATACGTCCAATATCAAAAGATAACGATAAAATACACTATGTCAGTGTGACATTCCAGCGGATTGTTTGGGATACTGCTGACAAAATTTCGAAACAAGAGACCCTGGACGCGCCTGAAATATATCGAGAATTCTTTGATCGGCTTTCAAAATCAGTCTTTCTGGAAGGGCAAAAAATATGAAACTCTCCAGGACAGCGATGGCCGCAATTGCCGCATCTGTATTAATTTGGTTATCCGGATGTGGAACATCAAAAAATCATTTGCTAAAAATAGATGAAAGCCAGGTCCAGTTGCGAAGCATGCAAACCCGTGCATTCGACACGACAGAAAAGAATAAGATGCTTCGAACTATAATAACCACACTTCAAGATTTCGACTATGTCCTGGATAAAGCAGATGCAACGCTTGGAATGATTAGTGCCACAAAACTCGACGAACATCAATACCGAATAACAGTTACTGTTCGGCCGAGGGGTGAAACCCAATTGTTGGTACGTGCAAACGTACAGTACAAACAAAAGGCTGTTAAAGATCCAATAATATATCAGAATTTCTTCACATCTCTGGCAAAATCGATATTTCTGACCGCTCACGAGGTTGATTAAACAACCATCGTTTTTCGATCTCGTTGACGCATACCCCCATATCCAGAGAAATCCCTCACAGTACCAAAAATTTTGGCACTGTCGCATCAAAGAGCCGCTCTCCATACAGCTTTACGAGGATATTAAGTATGATCATCCCTGGGAAAAGATATCCATTAATATGGCTTACTGTAATGGCACTGATTGTGGCAGGCTGTGGGAGTAGTTTGCCCAAACATGTCTTGAGACTAACACCAGACACATTGCAAAACAGGGTCTTACAAACGAGAAAATACGAAGGCATTTCAGAAGCCGATCTTTTATCGGCATCTACTGGTGTAATTCAAGATCTGGGATTCATCATTAATGAGAGCGAGACAAATCTCGGACTTATCGTTGGCTCAAAAAACAGAGATGCACCTCCTGATGCAACACAGCGGACGTGGCAAGTGCTTGTTACAACGGCTTCAATTCTTGTCGCTCTTATGGCTGCTCTTGGAGGTGAAGACGACGTTGATATATATGTTCCGCCTGTTGACGACTACCAAAAGTTATGGGCGTCTGTTGTTATCCGTCCAACATCAGAAGATAACGATAAAACGCACTATGTCAGGGTGACATTCCAGCGGATTGTTTGGAATACCGATGACAAAATAGACAGAATGCAAAGCCTGGATGAGCCTGAAATGTATCAAAAGTTCTTCGATCTTCTTTCAAAATCAGTCTTTCTGGAAGGACAAAAAATATGAAATTCTCCGGGATATTGATGGCCGCGATTGCTACATCAATCGCGTTTTCTGGATGCACGTCATCAAAAGAGCAATTGATGAAGATGGATGAAAGCCAGGTCCAGTTGCGAAGCATGCAAACCCGTGCATTCGACACGACAGAAAAAGATAAAATGCTTAGAACTGTAATATCCACACTTCAGGATTTAGGCTATATCGTGAATGAAGCAAATGAAGTGATTGGAACGGTTAGTGCCCAAACAACTCACATTAAATATAAATTCTTGGAAAAGAAGAAATATCCACTGCTAATAACTGTTACTGTTCGGCCAAGGGGCGAAACCCAATTGTTGGTACGTGCAAACGCTCAATATGGCCTGAAAGCTGTTGAAAATCCATTAGTATATCAAAATTTCTTCACAGTTTTGGAAAAATCAATTTTTCTCACTGCTCACGAAGTTGATTAAACGACCATTGTGTCGGCCCCATCAACGCAATACCGATACAAATAAAAATACCTCAAGGGATATAAAATATGGCAATTCCCAAGATATTGGCGGCTGTAATCGCCGCCTCCATATTAATCGGGTTGTCCGGATGTGCAACACCCAAAAAGCAATTGATGAAAATGGAGACAAGTCAAGTCAAGTTGCGAAGCATGCAAACCCGTGCATTCGACACTACAGATGAAAAAAAGACGCTTAGAAGTGTAATATCCACCCTTCAGGATTTCGACTTTCTCATAGATGAAGCAAACAAAGTGCTTGGAGTGGTCAGTGCCACAAGAAGGACCGATTGGTTGCAAATAACGGTTACTGTTCGTCCAAAAGGTGAAACACAGGTATTTGTGCGTGCGAATATGGAATACAAGCAAAAGGGTGTTGAAGATCCAGCAGTATATCAAAAATTCTTCACGTATCTGGAAAAATCGATGTTTCTGACTGCTCATGAGGTTGATTAAACGATCATTGTGTCGGCCTCATTGACGCAACACACCCCTACCAGAGGAACAATATGAAAATCTCCAGGATACTGATGATCGCAATTGCCGCATCCTTATTAATTGGGTTGTCCGGGAGTGTGTCATTTTCACAAAAAATAGAATTACATGAAAGTCAATTAGAAATTCGGAGCATGCAAACCCGTGCATTCGACACTACAGATGAGAATAAGACACTCAGAGCTATAATAGCCACACTTCAAGATTTCGGCTTTGTCGTGCAGAAAGCAAATGAAGCACTTGGCACAATTACTGCCAGAAGAATCGACAAATATTCATTGCGAATAACAGTTACTGTTCGTACAAGGGGAGAAACGCAAGTGTTAGTGCGGATGAATGCGTACTACAGTCGGCCTGTTAGGAATCCAATAATCTATCAAAATTTCTTCACATCTCTGGCAAAGTCGATGTTCCTGACCGCTCACGAGGTTGAATAAACAACTCTGGACTTGATCCGTTTCGGTGGGTACCTTCTCAGTAGTTAGAAAGGAGACCGACGCGATCCCCAGCAAATCTTCGCGTTAGTCAAAACGCACCAAGCACTTTAGCATCCAAAGCGGGGTAACTCCACTATATCGAATTTTTTTGAAAGATCATTGAGTGAAACCCATGAAAGAATTCATTCTTTATTCCACCTTTTTTATTCTCGCCCTCTCGCTATTCGTGCAGGATAGCCGCGCTCAAAACACCCTTGAAGGGCATACCAATGCTGTCGAATCCGTAGCATTTTCACACGATGGGACAATGCTCGTTTCCGGGTCAAGAGATGGCACGGTTGTGCTGTGGAACGCGACGACCAGACGCAATACCGACACCTTTGAGGGACACACGGATGTGGTCAGTGCTGTGGCATTTGCTCCCGATGGGACACTCCTCGCTTCTGGATCATCAGTAGATGGCACAGTCAAGTTGTGGAATGTGCAGGCGGGCACAAATATCGCCATTCTTGAGGATCAGACAGATGTGGTCAGTGCTGTAGCATTTACCTCAGATGGAATATTGCTCGCTTCCGGGTTCGTGAATGGCGCAATCCTGCTGTGGGATGTCGCGACAAAGAATGCCACCTCCCTTGAGGGGCACAGGAATGCCGTCAGTTCTATGGCATTTTCGCAAGATGGAACGCTACTCGCTTCCGGATCAGCGAATGGCACAATCCTCCTGTGGGATGTCGCGACAGGCACAAATATCGCCACCTTTGAGGAGCATACGGATGATGTCTCTTCTGTGTCGTTTTCACGCGATGGCACAATCCTCGCTTCTGGATCTGATGATAACACAGTCAAGCTATGGGACGTACAGGCAGGCACAAATATCGCCACCTTTGAGGAGCATACGGATGCCGTCAGTTCTGTAACGTTTTCGCAAGATGGAACAGTACTATCCTCCGGATCAGTGGATGGCATGGTTATACTGTGGAACGTGGCAAAAAGAAAACAAATCACCACTCTTGAGGAAGATAAAAATGCGATCAGTTCTATGGCGTTTTCCTCTGATGGAACGCTACTCGCTTCCGGAGCCGTAAATGGCAGGATCTGGCTTTGGAACGTATCTGAATGGACGCAGCCTCGCCCTGATATACTGAAAAAAATCTCCGGCGATAACCAGCAGGGCACACCCAGAGCAATGTTGGCGAATCCTCTAATCGTCGAAGTACGAGATCAGAACGATAATCCCTTACCAGATGTGCAAGTCACGTTCAGAGTTACCGCCGGTGCAGGAAAGCTCAGCGGACGATTCACGATTGAGTACGCAACAACCGATGCAGATGGCCGCGCTGAGGCTACGCTTACCCCTAGTCCCAATCCGGGGACAAACACCGTTGAAGTATCTATCGCCGGGCCTGAGCCGGTAACATTTCATGCAATGAGCATTGGAACGCCTGCTGTGCCGAACCTGGACGGTGATTATCCAACATGGCATGTACCCGACGGTGCAATCGCACGCCTGGGAAAAGGACCGATTGGTACAGGGGACAAAGCGGTTGCATTCTCGCCAAACGGTCAAAGTCTCGCTGTGGCAAGTGGCATTGGCGTATGGCTTTACGATGTGGCGACCGCCCGTGAACTCATGCTATTACCCTCTGCAAGCGCAGTCAATTCTGTGGCGTTTTCAAGAGATGGGATGCAACTGGCCTCCGGATCAGTAGATGGCACGGTTGCGCTGTGGGACATCGCGACGGGACAAAATACCAATACTTTTGAAGCGCGCAGGGGAATCTCTCCCGTAGCATTTTCACAAAAAGAGACGCTGACGGCATCCAGGTCAGTAGAATCGGTGGCATTTTCCCCCGATGGAACACTGATAGCTTCTGGGCGAAAGGATGGCACGGTCGTGCTGTGGGATATTGCAACTGGAAATGCCACCACACTTGAAGGGCATACAGATTGGGTCAGTTCTGTGGCGTTTTCCCGCCAGGGGGTACTGGCTTCCGGGTCTTTGGATAGAACAATCAAACTGTGGGATGTGCAGACAGGCACAACGACCACCATCTTTGAAGCGCACAGAGGCAATGTCTTTTCCGTAGCCTTTTCACCTGATGGAACAACACTCGCTTCCGGATTGGGGGATGGCACGGTCGTGCTGTGGGACATCGCGACGGAAAACACCACCACCCTTGAAGGACATATAGATGATGTCAATTCCGTGACATTTTCATCCGACGGGACAACACTCGCTTCCGGATCTGATGATAAGACGATCAAGCTATGGAACATAGCCACACGCACAAATACGGCCACCCTTGAAGAGCACACAGATCATGTCAATTCTGTATCCCTATCTCAGGATGAGGATGGGGAGCTACTACTCGCTTCCGGTTCTCCGGATGGTACGGTTGTGCTATGGGATGTGACGACTGAAAACGCCACCACCCTTGAAGGCCATACGCAGTCAGTCAGTTCTGTCTCGTTCTCTCCCGATGAGGATGAAATGTTACTGGCTTCCGGGTCTCTGGACGGCACTATACTCCTGTGGGACGCAGCGAGAAGAGAGCAGACTACCAGGCTTGAGGAACATTCGGGAGATGTCTTTTCTGTGTCGTTTTCACCAGATGGGAGACTGATAGCTTCCGGGTTTCTGGATGGAAACATCCTTCTGTGGGACATTACTACGGGAAATACCACCACTCTTGAAGGACAGTCAGTCAGTTCTGTCGCGTTCTCGCCTGATAAGAGTGAAACGCTACTTGCTTCTGGATCTTTGGATGGCACAATTCTGCTGTGGGACGTAAACACGCGCACAACGACTGCCTCACTTGACGGACAGACGGTCAGTTCTATCGCGTTCTCGCCCGATGGGACAATACTTGCTTCAGGATCTTTGGATGGCACAATCCTGCTGTGGGACGTAAACACGCGCACAATAACCACCACACTTGAAGGACATACGCAGGTGATCAGTTCTATGGCATTTTCGCAGGATAAGGATGGACTACTCGCTTCAGGATCAATAGATGGCACAATCCTGCTGTGGGACGTAAACACGCGCACAACAACCGCCATGCTTAAAGGACATACAGAAGCAATCACTTCTGTGTCCTTTTCACCCGATGGGACAATACTATCCTCCGGGTCTCTGGATGACACGGTTCTGCTGTGGGACGTAGCAACGGGAAACGCCGTCCTTCTTGAAGGGCATACGGACAACGTCTTTTCCGTGTCGTTCTCGCCAGATGGAATACTTCTATCTTCCGGATCAGGGGATGGCACAATTCTCTTGTGGGATATGTCGCCGTATATCACACCTCAAACTCCTGATCCATCTCGACCTTCCAATCCCGACTTTAACGGCGATGGGACTGTCAATATTGCCGATTTTTTGGAATTTGTGGAACTGTTTGGATTAAGTCGTGGCGATGCGGGGTATGATACGCGGTATGATCTGGATGGGGATGGCACTATTGGGATAGGTGATTTTCTGATCTTTGTCGATGCCTTCGGCAAAGAAGGATCTTCGAATTAAAAGGATCCTCGAATTAACTACTGCTCTAACATGACATGAAAATGAAACCTCCTGTTAAATTTCTCTCCTTCGTACTCGGCATAACCAGTCTGCTGAGCCTGATCTTCTTGATTCTATCCCCCCAGACCAGCACCGTAGCCTTAGAGACCACTGCGCCACCTTCTCTTGACTTTGACGGCAGCGGGATTGTGGATTTTCCTGACTTTTTGATGTTTGTAAACGCGTTTGGATCTGAGGACGGCCAGGATAAGTATGAGGCAAAATACGACCTCAATAGAGATGGTAAAATTGCTTTTGAAGACCTTCTAATCTTCACCGACAACTTTGGCAAAAGCGTCGTAGCCCAGAAGCCTCCAACCCCTCCAATTCCTCCAACTCCATCGGGCCAGGGCACTGCACCTCCCGACCTAATTGTCGAATCGCCCAAAGTCAGCGATAGCAGCCCGGATGCAGGTGCATCCTTTACGCTGAGTGCCACTGTTCGCAATCAGG
>JAPOXY010000009.1 GCA_026706845.1 Gemmatimonadota bacterium | reverse complement strand
GCACCGTAGAGTGTTATGCGACCAAAATTGCGAGGTGTGACTATTACTGCGGTGGGGTCTGCTGCCTGTTCGGGTGCTATGGTGCCAAAGGGGATCAGCGCGGCGTTGGATACAAATAACTGCGTCAATTCATCTATGCCTGTCCCATTGCCATTGCCGACCAACCCGAACTCTGGCTCATTGAGATGATCTAAAAAAATAAGGACGAGTGCGAGGCTTGCATTGGCGGGGTCTTTCAAGTTTTCGGTAATCGCGTCTGTTAGAGCCTCGTTCAAGGGACCGGGTGCGAGAAATACGTTGGGCGTTTCAATCCGCAATGGGCTGACAAAATTTTTGATTCTGGTCTGATAGACATCGGCTGCCAGAATGAGTTTGTTTTTGACGATGCCTTTGTATCCCAATTCAAAGGTTTCTGTGGTGGTCGATCCGATTTTGCTTATGTCTGTCACGGCATTGGCGAGGTCGGGTATGGGATCGAATCCCTGCGTTTCCGTATTCAGTATCGCAGCTGTATTTTGCAAGCCCGGTAGTTGTTCTGGAATAACTCCGGGAAATATCCCGACGAGTTGTTCGATCATTGCAGTAGCCTGATCTGGTGATAGCCCAAGTCCGTCTGCGAGAAGCTCTATTGCCAGAGGTTCCAGTTCCGCCAATAGACCGTCCAGTATTACTCCTCTGGCAGCGCTCCACATCAGATTGGTAGCCTGGGGATCGTGCAGAGAGAAGTAGTGATCTTTTGGCAAGCCCGCTATGGGCGCAAAGGGCGTCCGAAACATGGGTAGGCCATTGTCGTCTCTGCGAAATGTGAATCCCGTACCGGCATTACCCTGTGCGCGAAGGTCAATTTCTGGACTAAATCCCAATACCGGACTGAAATTTGTTCCCAGCATAAAGACATCGGGGACGCCAACCCGATCTACAAATAAGTCTGGGGTTGAGGGCGTGCTAAATGCGCGGTTATACGTCAATCGCAGGGTGTTGAGCGAGTTGGGTTTGATGACCAGTGCTGCGCGGGGAGAGAAGAACGGATCTTCGATATGGCTGTGTTTGTCTATGCGTCCGGCCAATATCAGATCGATTTGATCGCTCAGGTTGGTTTCGCTTTGCAGGTAGATCCCGTATTCATCGATGTCGTCAATGCCTTCATGCATGCCATGTACTGTGCCCTGTGTTTTGGGCCGGGTGAGCAGTACATCAGCGCCATAAGCTAAGTGTTGTTTCTGGCCCAAACTGGCATTGTGTTGCAATTGCAAGACCATCAAATATGAATTATCTACAATTGGGTCACCGGCTGTGATGAGTTCCGTGTCACCAGCATCGCTGGTGTTGTAGAAGACTTGTGCGAACCACCCGCGATATAGCAGGCGGCCTTGATAAAAATTATAGGTCCAGTCTTTTGCCTGGCCCGCACCCAAATCCGTCTGTTGAAGGCCGCTCATTTTTGAATAGCCCACCGACCCTATCAGTGTCAACTCATCTGTTGGGCGGAAATCGAGCCTGAATTCTCCATTTGTCCTTTCTGTGCTATAATCGCGTGGATTAAAACCGCGTGCTTCCACTTCCAGGGGATCGACATATTCCCAGTCGTGGGTTGCAACATATCCACCCGAAACTTTGATCCCGATCTTGTTGTTGAGGCTGCTGGCGTGTCGCAATGACAATTTTCGCACACTGCGCTGGCCGCCACTTATGGAAATTGTATTGCCTTCTGACCCAAATGGCGAGCGGGTGATAATGTGCATGACGCCATTGGCGCTGTTGGGACCGTAAAGCGCGGATCCGGGTCCCAGAACGATTTCAATGCGCTCGATGTCGTCACTGGTAAGGGGGATCAAATCATAAGCATTGAGGCGCAGGGAAGGGATGCGGGCAATGCGGTTGTCAACGAGTGTGAGCAATGTGCCAGAAAATACACTGTTGAATCCGCGAACGACCATGCTGCCTTGCGAAATGCCCGTTTGAGCATAGTCAACGCCGGGCAGAGTCTTGACGTATTCACTCATGGTCAAGACTTCCCGATTTCTGATTTCAGATGCATCGACTATTGAAATTGAAGCGGGCGCATCCAGGGCTTTTTCCTGTTTGCGCGATGCTGACACGACCACTTGTTGACCAATGAGATCTACGGCGGTCAGGGTAAAGTCTCGCGTTATACTTTCGCCAGCGCGGATTTCTATATTCGATACAACCACCGTTTCATAGCCGATATAACTGATGGTGATTTCGTAAATGCCCGGCGGTAAGCGGTCGATGCGATAGACCCCCTGGTCATTGGTGATTGCGCGCCTTACGCCCTCAATGGCCGGTCCTTTGACTATGATATTGGCGCCGAATAAAATCACTCCGTCCTCTGTTTTCACTTTGCCTGTCAAGTTGCCGAAATCCTGAGCTATGACCGAGTAAGCATTCCACAGTACGAAAGCAAGGATATACAATACGCGCATCAAATCCTCCTTATCGCCATGATCTGGAGTTTATTTGTGCAGATGGGACAGGAAAAGTGTTAGAACCGAATATTCAGGCCAGTTAAGACCAGGCGTCCAATAAATGGCGCACCGATAAATGATCGATATTCCTGGTTTAACACGTTGCTGGCTTCTACATTCCAGGTGATCTTGAATTGATCATTTGAGAGTGGCAACTGATATGCGGCATTCAGGTCCAAAACAGTATAAGCATCTACATCGCCGACATATACACCCGATTGCATGGGGAAACTCCCGCGATAGCTCAATTTCCCGCGAATCGTGAGCGGTGTATTGGGCAATTGGCAATCGATTCCGATGTTAAATTTGTGCCTGGGTGCATTGAGGGCAATGTCGCCGATGTTGTCTAAATTGGGGAACCAATCATCGCTGACATAGGAGTAATTGCCGGTAAAAGTCCACATTTCGTTTGGGTAATACGCAAACGATAGGTCGGCACCGTAGAGTGTTATGCGACCAAAATTGCGATATGCGACCATTACCGCAGTGGGGTCAGATGCCTGTTCGGCAGACATGGTGCCAAAGGGGATCGCCGCGGCGTTGGATACGAATAACTGCGTCAGTTCATCTATGCCTGTTCCATTGCCATTGCCAACCAGGCCCAGATCCGGCAGGTTGAGTTGATCTAAAAGACCGATGGCAATTGCGAGACTTGCATTGGCAGGGTCTTTTAAGTTCTCGGTGATACCGTTTGTGAGAGCTTCGCTCATGGGACCGGCTGCGAGAAACACACTGGGTGTTACAATCCGCAACGGGCTGGTGAAATTTCTTTTTCTGCTTAGATAGACGTCGCCTGCCAAAATGAGTTTGTTATTGATGACGCCTTTGTAGCCCACTTCAAAGGTTTCTGAGATGGTCGATGCGATTTTGTTTATGTCTGCCACTGCATTGGCGAGGTCGGGCTCGGGATCAAAACTCGCTGTTGCCGTATTCAGTGTTCCAGCCGTATTTTGCAAACCCGGCAGTTGTTCTGGTATAATCCCGGGGAAGTCTCCGACCAGTTGTGCGGCTACCGCAGCCGCTTGATCTGGTGGTAGTCCAAGCCGATCTACGAAAAGCCCTGTTGCGAGAGGTTCCAGTTCCGCCAAAAGGATACTCATTATTATTGATCTGGCAGCGCCCCACATCAAATTGGTACCTTGGGGACTGTGCAGCGAGAAGTAGTGATCTTTTGACAAGCCCGCTATGGGCGCAAAGGGCGTCCGATACATGGGCAGGCCATTGTCGTCTCTGCGAAATGTGAACCCGGTACCGGCAGTGCCCTGCGCGCGCACGTCAATTGCTGGATTAAATCCCAATGACGATTGCAATGCCCCGAACCCAAAGGGATCGGGGACGCCGATCCGGTCCAAAAATAAGTTGGTGGTTGAGGGGGTGCTAAATGCGCGGTTATACGTCAATCGCAGGGTGTTGAGTGGCCTGGGTTTAATGACCAGCGCTGCGCGGGGTGAGAAAAATGGATCTTCAACATGGCTGTGTGTGTCGATGCGCCCGGCCAATACCAACTCGATTTGATCGCTCAGGCTGGTTTCACTTTGCAGATAGACTCCGTATTCATCGATGTTATCAATGTCTTCATGTATGCCATTTATTGTGCCCCCTGTCACGGGTCGGGTTCGCAGCATATCAGCACCATAAGCAAAGTGTTGTTTTTCTCCCAGGCTGGCATTGTGTTGCAATTGCATGACCATCACATTTGAATTATCTACAATTGGGTCGTCGGGTATGAGCAATTTCGTGCCACCTGCATTACTCGCGTTGTAGAAAATTTGTGCGAACCACTCGCGATATAGCAGGCGGCCTTGATAAAAATTATAGGTCCAGTCTTTTGCCTGGCCCGCGCCTAAACCCGTTAATTCAATGCTGGTTGTTTTGGTATAGCCCGTTGAGCCTATGATTGTCAGGTCATCTGTTGGTCGAAAATCGAGTCTGAGTTCTCCCAATGTCTTTTTTGAGTTGTAATCGCGTGGATTAAAACCGCGCGCATCGACTTCCAGGGGGTCGATGTACTCCCAGTCATGGGCTGAACTGTGCACACCCGAAACTTTGATCCCGATTTTGTCGTTGAGGCTGCTGGCGTGCCGCAGTGATATTCTTCGCACACTGCGCTGACCGCCAGATATGGAAATTGTGTTGCCTTCCGATCCAAATGGCGAGCGGGTGATAATGTGCATGACGCCACTGGAGGTGTTGGGACCGTAAAGCGCAGATCCGGGTCCTAATACCACTTCAATGCGCTCAATGTCGTCACCGGTAATCGGTATCATATCAAAGGCATTGAAACGCAGGGAAGGGACGCGGGCAATGCGGTTGTCAACGAGTGTGAGCAACGCGCCGGAAAATACATTGTTGAATCCGCGAACTACCACGTTGCTTTGTGAGATGCCCGTTTTGGAAAAGTCAACACCGGGCAGGGCTTTGATATGCTCAGTCGGCGACAAGACGCCCCGGTCTCTGATTTCGGCTGCATCGATCGTTGCTATTGAAGCGGGCGCGTCCAGGGCTTTTTCCTGTTTGCGCGATGCCGATACGACCACTTGTTGACCGATGAGGGCTACAGCGGTCAACTTGAAATTTCGCGTTGTACTTTCGCCAGCGCGGATTTCTACGCCGGATGCTATCAGGGTTTCATAGCCGATATAACTGATGGTGATTTCGTAAGTACCAGGCGGTAAGCGGTCGATGAGATAGATTCCCTGTTCATTGGTGATTACGCCCCTTATGCCTTCAATAGCCGGTCCTTTGACTACGACATTGGCAGCGAATAATGCTTCTCCCGTCTCATCTTCCACTTTGCCTGTCAAGCTGCCGAGATCCTGAGCTATGACCGGGCAGGTGCTCCACAGTATGAGACAGATTACACACAATGCACGCATAAAATCCTCCTTAATATTTTCTTATGATCATTTCAAGATAATAGAGAAAAAAAAGACAAATGTCACGCACAAATGCAGCGGTCAGGGGCGAGACCTCTCACGCCATAAAGATATATTTGATGATAAAAATGATCGCCAGTACATCTATGAGCGGATGTACTTCAGAGCCTTTTTTGCTCAGTCGCTTGATTATGGGATAGGCGACAAATCCGAACGCCAGCCCATCGGCAATACTGAATGTCAGGGGTATTGCAATCAACGTCAGAAATGCGGGTACGGCATCCGACATATCATCCCAGACAATGCGCGCAGCAGGAGCCATCATCATGACGCCTACGACTATGAGCGCGGGTGCTGTGGCAAAGGATGGAATGGCCTGGACCAGAGGGGTCAGGAATAGGGCGCAGACGAATAGTCCGCCAGTCACCAGGCTGGCAAAGCCCGTGCGGGCGCCCGATGATATGCCCGCGGCACTTTCGATATAGGTCGTCACGGTTGATGTGCCCAATACACTGCCGCATACGGTTCCAACAGAGTCTGATAGCAGTGCTTTGTTGGCGCGCGGCAATTGTCCCCGCTTGTTCAGGAATCCCACGCGTTCTGATAATCCCACCAGTGTGCCCATGGTGTCAAACAGATCGACAAAGAGAAAAGCAAAGACGAGTTCGATGACTGCCGTGTGAAATGCGAGAGGCAGATGATAAATGGCTTCTCCAAAGAGATGGGTGGGCCAGACAGGCAGGCTTATGACACCCGTTGGCCACGGCGTAAGTCCAAAGATCATGGATAATAAGGTGACGCCGATCACGCCGAGTAAAATCGCACCGCGGATGCCGCGCGTTAGCATGATGGCCGTGCCCAGGAGTCCTACCAGTGCCAGTCCAACAGGTCCTGAGTACACATTGCCCAGGCTGACCAATGTAGCCTGATTATCGACAATAAACCCCGCATTTTTCAATCCGATAAACGCTATAAATAGTCCAATACCCGCTGCGGCAGCGAGTTTGAGGGGTTGGGGCACTGCTGTGATAATCGCTTCGCGCACTCGCAATACGGTCAATAATAAAAACAAGAGTCCGGAGGCGAGGACCACGCCCAGAGCCAATTTCCAATGTACACCCATGCCCAGTACAATTGTGTAGGTGAAAAATGCGTTGAGGCCCATGCCGGGCGCCAGGGCAAAGGGATAATTTGCCAGAAGTCCCATCAGTATTGTTGCTATTGCTGCAGCAGCACACGTTGCAAATAACAGTTCGGGAAACAATTCCACGCCCAATGCGTCGGACAAGATGCCCGGATTTACAGCTACGATATAAGCCATTGTCACAAATGTCGTCACCCCACCTGTTATTTCTGTGCGCCAATCTGTGTTTTGGGCGTTAAACTTAAAGAACTCAGAGATTGTCCCTGTAATTTTTTCTGTTCCCATTTGTTTTTCCTTTTTTGGGTGAGATATGAGACGTAATAAGGAACCTGCTTCTCGCTTTTACGTCTTATTTCTTAAGAAAGAACGCCACGCACTTGACATGATACTTGCGTCTGCAATCAAATGCAATTAGATTGGTACCTACTAACGCGATAGGTTCGAGTATTCTTTCAACGTCAGCAGTTCAAGGGATGTCTCTCCCACATATCAGGGGAACTTGCCATGACTGAAGATATTGGCCCTTTGCTGAAGCACTGGCCCTATGACCCCAAAAACAGCATTCGCAAAATTTTCTCGTCCAAAGGCGTTGAAAAGATTCAGGTACGCATAGATCAGGGTCCATTTCAAGGCATTCTGCAGATGGAACTCGACGGGCGTCCCGATGGACGCAGACCACACAATAGCGCGTTTGCTCTGGATCATTTTACCGATAGGCTTCATCATTTCATTGAAGAACACGGTACATCCGATGGTTTTTCACTGAAAAAGGCGCACTGTAGTGAACTGTTTGATGAAAGCCGCCTGCTCTACGAGCGATATGTTTTTTTGCTCCAAATACGAGACTATGACCGCGTTATTCGCGATACACAGCGCAACATGGAGTTGTTCCGTTTTGTCAATCAATACGCTGCTGCGGAGAAAGATCGTCTCAATCTCGAAAAATGGTGGCCTTATGTTTTGCGAATCCACGCGATTGCGCGCGTGATGATTGCATCACAAGAGAACGATTTTACGAAGGGTATCCAAATTATTCGAGATGTGCTCGACAAGATCGAGAATCTGGAAGAGGTCGATGCAGAAGAATTTGGTATTGAAAAAAAGCGCTCTGTCGAGTCTCTGAACGAATTGCTCAACGAGCTCGAGCAACAGCGCCCCCTCACGAAATCTGAACGCCTGCAAAAAGAATTGCTCGAGGCGATTGACAACGAAGAGTTTGAACGCGCTGCCGAGCTTCGAGATCGGATTAATATGATGGGTGAGAAGGATAGTAGAGAGGTGTAAGAAGCGAGTTTTCTTGACAGAACTGGACCAAGTCTGTATCTTCTCTTTCCCATTGAAAGAGAGCACAAAGTTATGACACATCAGATCACCACATCCCACATTGCAATTACAACGGCTGTTGTAGGCCGTGTTGTAGTACTTGTACCTATGTGATGATGGGATTGATGATCGTATCGCAAAAACATCTTGTCCCGTCATCGCTACAATGCAATGACGGGTTTTTTGTTTAACAAAGGAGATTGTTGCAATGGCGAGCAAATCCCAGACTCCGGCATCTGGCTCCACCTCTGGTGAAATGAGGGGTGCAGATATTCTGGTTGAATGTCTCATCCGCGAAGGGGTCGAAGTGCTCTTTGGCTATCCCGGAGGGGCCAGTATGGAGATGCATCAGTCCCTCACGCGTTCCAATATTCAGGTTGTGTTGTGCCGGCACGAACAGGGCGAAATTTTTGCGGCTGAGGGATATGCCAAAGTTTCGGGCAAAGTCGGGGTGTGTATGGCAACTTCTGGGCCGGGTGCTACCAATCTGGTGACGGGGCTGGCCGATGCCAAAATGGATTCTGTGCCGCTTGTTGCCATCACGGGTCAGGTTCCCACTGCTGTTATTGGCCGCGATGCGTTTCAGGAAACCCCGATTATTGAGGTGACGCGGCAGATTACGAAGCACAATTATCTCGTGGACCGCATTGAAGATATTCCCCGAATTGTCAAAGAGGCGTTTTACATTGCTTCTTCTGGGCGGCCCGGTCCCGTGTTGATCGATATTCCCAAAAATGTGCAGCAAAGTGCTTGTGTGCCCGATTTTCCAGAGACGGTTTCTATTCGCAGTTATACCCCTAACCATTTTCATGCCAGCCGCGCGCAAATGCAAGAGGTTGCGCAGGCGATTTTAGAATCCAAATGCCCGCTTATTTATGCCGGTGGGGGTATTGTGACTGCCGAGGCGTCGGAAGAGCTTCGCGAGTTTGCGCGCAAAACGCGCATTCCCGTGGCACAGACGCTGATGGGACTGGGGGTTTTTCCTCAGACGGATTCCCAGTCTTTGCAAATGCTGGGTATGCACGGGTCGGTTTACGCCAATTACGCTATCAATCACGCCGATTTGTTGCTGGCATTTGGGGTGCGTTTTGATGATCGGGTGACGGGTAAGCTCGAGGAGTTTTGCAAACACGGTCGCATTGTGCATATCGATATTGATCCCTCTGAGATCAATAAAAACAAGGTCGCCCATTTGCCGATTGTGAGCGATATTAAATATGCCCTGCAAGAGCTAAACAGTATTGTCGTGCCGGGCGATTATCAGGCCTGGTGTGATGAGATTGAAACGTGGAGGGCAAAGTATCCCTTTACATACAAAGATGTTGAAGATGTCATTTTGCCCCAGTATGCGATTGAGATGCTTTATAAGATGACGCAGGGTAAGGCCATTATATCCACAGGGGTGGGGCAACACCAGATGTGGGCGGCGCAATTCTATCCTTTTGATGAGCCGCGCCGTTGGCTCACGTCGGGCGGTCTGGGGGCGATGGGTTTTGGTTTGCCCGCTGCGCTGGGGGCGCAATTGGCTTTTCCCGATGCGCTGGTTATTGATATTGATGGCGATGGCAGTTTTGCGATGAATGTGCAGGAGTTGGCGACGCTTTATGCGGAGAAAATTCCCGTTAAGACTATGATTCTCAACAATCAGCATCTGGGTATGGTGGTGCAATGGGAGGATCGCTTTTACAAGAGCAATCGCGGGCATACGTTTATTGGAGATCCAGAAGCAGCGCAGGCGCATGAAGATATGAATATTCCGCCGAGTCACGCCATTTTTCCCGATTATGTGGCGATAGCAAAGGGTTTTCGCGTGCCTGCCGAACGAGCGGAGCGCAAGGAGGATCTCGTGCCGGCTATTGATCGCATGATTTCTTCCAGTGGTCCCTATTTGCTCGATGTGGTTGTGCCGTATCAAGAGCATGTGTTGCCCATGATTCCCTCGGGTATGACATTTGCCGATATTATTACGGAATAGGCATCTGTGTTGCCGGAAATGGACATTGCTCAAAGCGATGTCCATTTTTTTGTTTTATTGGGAACGCGAGTGTTGATCTGGTGGTCTAATCCTGCGAAACGGATATCCGAATCAACGAATCAACGAATAGACGAATCAGCGAATAGACGAATAGACCAAAAGATAACCTTGGACATCTATTCATATCAGAGTCAAAGGAAAAAATAAGTGGCTGATTTTGATGAACGAGATCTGATTCGTCAATGCCAAAAAGGCGATGTGCAGGCTTTCCGCCATCTGGTTGAACATTATGAAGACCGAATTTACGGTCTGGCGTGTTCGATTCTCGGCGATCCGGAAGCGGCAAGGGATGCGGCGCAAGAGGCATTTGTCAGAGTGTATAAAGCACTGGGAAAGTTTGAGGGGCGGTCGAGTTTTTACACGTATTTGTATCGCGTTGCCACCAATGTTTGCCTCACGTTTGCCCAGCGCGAAAAACGGCGTCCCGACCGGGTTTCTATTGAGGGGATGCAAGAGGCGAGCGATATGGCACTGGATCGGTTTTTGGGTACGGATGAACCGCAAAATGATATTGAGCGCATTGGTTTGCGCGAGGAGATTCAGAAGGTGCTCAATCACCTGTCGCCCGAGCATCGCGCAGTGGTGATTATGAAAGATATAGAGGATCTTTCTCAAGAGGAAATCGCCGATGTTTTGGATGTTTCTGTCGGCACTGTTAAGTCGAGGCTTTCGCGGGCACGGGCGCGTTTACGCGATTTGCTTATGCCGCTGTACCGCGAATGGCAAGGGGAGGAGATATGACTGATCGCGATAAATTGTTGCTCTATGTTGACGGTAATTTGTCTGCGGAGCACGCGCGCGAGATCGAAACGCGGATAGCAGAAGACGCAGAGTTTCGCGCGGAATACGATTTGCTTCGCCATGTGCAAAGACGCCTGAGTCAGCGTCCGATGGAGTCTTCGCCGGGGTTGTGGGATGGCGTTCAGGCACAGATTCGGGAAGAGAGCTTATGGCATAGCCTGGTCTGGGCGGGCAAACGCCTCGTGCCATTGGCCGCTGCGGCTGCTGTTATTTTTATGGTGTTAATAGATAATGGAGATACCGAGGCAAATACGGTGTCCGATTATTTCGATTCGCAAACTGAGATGGTGCTGTCGGAGGTGCAAGCCGATAGTCTGATTATCTATCCCGAGTAAACGACTGCAAAGGGACTATCATGTTTTCTTTTTCACCTCGCACACAGGCCGTTCTTTTATTTTTGGGCATTTTTGCCCTGGGGCTGGTGTGTGGTACTATTGTCGAGCGCAAGTTGTTACGCTCACCCGGCCCACCAGGTCCGCGTGGACGTCCTTATGACTACAACCGCATGATTGATCGAATGGGTTATGATCTCGATTTGTCGGATGAGCAAAAGAAAGCTGTGCGGGCTGCATTTCAGGAACATCGGCGCGAGATTGATACGATGCGCCGAAAAATTGGCGAAGATATGCGGTCGCAGGAGCAAAAATTGCGCGAGAAGTTGAAGACTATTCTCACGCCTGAGCAGTTTGCAAAATTTGAGGAAAAAAATAGACGTCAAGGATTCCGCGGCCGAGGTGGCGGCCGCCGCGGTCCTCCGGGAGACCGTCCACCCGGTTCCCGCCGAGGGCCACCATAATTCGTGACTTTCGCGTTGTGAGCAGATGCCGGCCTGAACACAGCCGAGGGTTGTTCGATTTTTTATTACAAACAGGCAGCATGCTTAGAAATTGCTGTTTAACCATGAGGAGCAAGGTGTCATGAAACGCAAAATTATCTACGCAGTTATCGGTGTTTTCATTATTGGAATTATTGGAAGTGTCGCTTTTGTGAAACATGCAGACGCCCAAAGGGGCAAACGCCGCGGTATGCGCGGTGGTATGGCGGCGCTGGAACTGACGGATGAGCAGAAGGAAAAGATGAATAGTCTGCGTTCTGCCCATCAAAAGGCGATGGTCGATTTGCGCGCGGCACACGCGAAAGCGCGGATTGATTTGGGTGAGATTCGGAAGCAGGATAATCCATCGGCTTCGGATATTCAGGCTAAGGTCGATGCGGTGACGGCGGCGCAGGGGAAAATTATGGCGCGCGAAATTCAGCACAATATTGATGTTAGAAATTTGCTGACGGCTGAACAAAAAGAGAAGCTCGGTGAGATGCGACGAGGAGGACGCGAGGGTTTTCGCGGTCGCGGTGGTTCGGGTTTCAGAGGTCGCGGGGGACCTGGGTTTAGAGGTCGTGGTCCGGGTTTCAGAGATGGCGATGGTCCGCGGTTCAGAGGTCGCGGCTGGTTTCGCGGCCGCCGAGGTGGAGATCGTGATCAGATGAAAAAGGAATCTGAGGCGCAGGAGAAGTCCGAGATGAAAGAGAAGTCCGAACACCACGGTGAAGAGTCATCAGAGATGTAGTTTTCAATTTGCCATTTGAACACATAAGCGCGGCGGGTTTTTTCCCGTCGCGCTTTTTTTATTGGTATGAAAATTGCATTTGTGCGTATAATGGATGAAATCTTCGTTAAAACCGCGCTTGTCTGTGGTGTTTCCACAACAGGTGTGAATTTGACTCACACGCGAAGATCGGTTTTAATTAGTTTTCAATATTTCAACAAAAGGTATCTATGATTCGTACTATTTTTTGGAATTTGTTCAAGATAGGCTTTTTTGTTTTTCCGTGTGTTGTGCAAGCGCAGGATCGCGTTGCTGTAGATATGGGAGGTGATTGGCTCCGGCGCGATTGGGACGATTGTGGTGAGAATGTTACGGGGCAACATCGAGATGGCGTGTTTGCGATTCGCAGCGATCATGCGGCTGCGCTTTTCTGGCAGGTGCCGACGAAGAATGGCACGGCGTTGTCGGTTGATCGCAGTCAGGGTTGGATCAAACGCTGTGATCGGCCGCCCAGGGGATTTGGGAAGGATGTCCGCGAACAGGCGCAGGGGAAGTACGATCTCATATCGGCGACTGAGTATCCCTATATTTCATGGCGCTGGCGGGTTAGCAATACGATTGATGATAGCGATACAGCGGATCACAAAGGCAAGATTCAGAAATCGGGCGATGATTTTGCAGCTAAGATCGGTATTTCTGTTCTCAATACCAGAGGGAAGTTGCGGGAAGTTGCCTATCTCTGGACGCGGACCATACCCGAAGAGACTTCGCTGACACAGGTGACGTCTGTTGCGCTGGGAATTGTCAAATATAAGTGGTACCGCATTGTTGCCGAGAGCGGGGATCAAAATGTGAATCAATGGGTTGGGGAGTCGCGCAATTTTTATAAGGATTTCAAGCGCTTTTATCCCGATGAAGAACCCGCAGAGGTTGTGCGTGTGTATCTTATGTCCGACTCGGATAATACGGGTAGTAAGGTGACAGGCGCATTTGCAGATCTCATGTTTCATCGGAAGCCGCCTGAAGGTTAAATTAGTTAGAGACAAAAAACCCGCTTGACTTTACTATGCCCCTGATATATCTTCTGCTCCGTTCAGTTTTATTCGCAGATATAGTTGAGAGTGTAGTATGATTTTTGTAACCCACCAGTATAATACCCAACAGATAATGGATGACTGCGCTATCAGTGCATCCGTGCAGATGTCATTTGTCCGTGCCAACGGCCATGTGTGCCCGGAAAGTGGCATTAATCTCGCGGTTTTTACGGGTAATGACAAAAATATTATTGGCGGGTTCAAAATGAGACGACAGACTTAAGGGCAAATGAGTCTTGAAAAAACGAACCCGCTGAAGATGCTTCGGCGGGTTTTTTTGTTGGTGGCTATCTACCCCTTTGGGGAGAAAGGACATGCAAGGTGGAATCCGATTTCGACTACCAGATGCCGTCCTATACAACTCTGATGGTTCACGATCTCAATATATCTACGCGATGGTATTGCGATACGCTCGGTTTTTCTCTGGTTTCACAGATGCCAGGTGCTCAGGGCGATCCCATTATGTCGCATTTGCGGTGGGCTCCTCATGCGGATTTGATTCTGATGGAGGAGGGACCAAACTCATTGATAGCGTCCATAAGGGGTGCGGGGGTTACACTCAATTTTACGGTGTTGCGCGAGTCGGTTGACGCGATTGCCGATCGGGTGCGACGCGATGGCAATGTCCAGGTTTCCGGTCCGCACGATCGCCCGTGGAATGCGCGCGAGGTTATTGTAATAGATCCCAATGGGTACCGGCTGAATTTTACAGAGCCGCTGCGCGCACCTGTTGATGGCGATGATTTGATGAATGATGTGATAAAAGGAATCACTTTGAATTGATATAGGAGATGCAGATCTATGCCCGAATTGTCCTGGTCTTTTCCGTATTCTTCCCAACGCATGCCGGTTATGGCGCGCAATGTGGTTGCGACTTCTCAACCGCTGGCCGCTCAGGCGGGGTTGCAGATGTTGCTCAATGGTGGCAATGCCGTAGATGCTGCTCTGGCGACAGCGATGGCGCTTACGGTTGTTGAACCCAATATGAATGGTATAGGTAGCGATGCGTTTTGCATTTTGTGGGATGGTGAGCAAATACACGGTCTCAACGCATCGGGGCGTTCCCCAAAAGCGTGGTCGCCCGAATTATTTGCAGGGCACGCGGTGATGCCCCAGCGCGGCTGGGATGCCGTGACTGTGCCGGGCTGTGTTTCGGCGTGGGCCTCGCTTTCAGAGCGGTTTGGCGTGTTGCCGTTTGAGGCGTTGTTTGGACCCGCGATTCACTATGCGCGCGATGGTTTTGTGGTTTCGCCTATTACGGGACATAGCTGGGCGCAGGCTGTGTATAATTACGGCGATATGCCGGATTGGATGGCGACTTTTGCACCCGGGGGACGCGCGCCCAAAATTGGAAAAAAATTTATGTGTGAAGCACAGGCGCGCACGCTTGAGCGCATTGCGGAGACTGGTGGAGAGGCGTTCTATTCGGGCGATTTGGCAGAGAAGATCGCGGCGCATGCAAAACGCACTGGCGGTGCGATGACGGAAGGAGACCTGGCAGAGCATCGGGTAGATTGGGTGGATACGATGACGGTGGATTTTGGGGATTACACGTTGCACGAAATTCCGCCAAATGGTCAGGGTATTGCGGCGCTTATTGCACTGGGGATGCTGGAGTATTGGGATTTGTCCGGGTATGCTGTTGATTCGGCGGATAGTTTACATCTTCAGATTGAGGCGATGAAGTTGGCGTATGCCGATACGCACAGGTATGTATCTGATCCAGGTACGAGGGATATTGAGTTCGCGCAATTGCTCGATCCGGATTATCTGGCGCAGCGCGCGAGGTTGATTGATTTGAAAAGGGCGGGGGTGCCCGCTTTTGGCATGCCGCGTGGCGATACGGTTTATCTCACGGCGGCAGATGAAAATGGGATGATGGTTTCGTTTATTCAGTCCAATTATATGGGCTTTGGATCTGGTATTGTGATTCCGGATACGGGTATTAGTATGCAGAACCGGGGTGCGGGTTTTGTTTTGACGGAGGGCCATCCCAATCGCGTGGATGGTGGCAAGCGGCCGTATCATACGATTATTCCGGCGTTTGCGACTCGAGAGGGCCAACCGGTGATGTCTTTCGGCGTTATGGGGGGGCATATGCAGCCGCAAGGTCACGCGCAGATGATGATTCGGATTTTTGCTTATGGTCAAAATCCGCAGGCTGCGTGCGATGCGCCCCGATGGCAGGTTTTTGGTGGCTTGGGTGTGGGGATTGAGCCTGGCGTGGATGCAGGTGTGCTCGACGATCTGCGCGCCCGCGGGCACGATGTCCAAATTCCACCAGCTATTGGATATGGCGGGGGTCAACTCATTTATAAATTGGACGACGGTTATTGCGCGGCTTCTGATCCCCGCAAGGATGGTCTGGCAGTGGGGTATTGAAATCATGAGTAAACGCAAAGATACAGCCTGGCAGGCGCGGGATCTGGCGCAGAAATATCTCAAGAATATTCGGCAGGCAATTCCGCTGTCCGATGAGCAGATTGCGGTTATGTGTCGGGTGATCAATGCGGATGACCACGGGGTAAATACTGTGCTGGATCTGGGTTGTGGGGATGGCATACTCGGTGCTGCGGTTATTGAATACCACCCGGATGCACGCGGCGTGTTTGTTGATTTTTCTGAGGCTATGATCGAGGCTGCGCGGAAACGGTTTGGGGGAACGGCTTCACAGCATCGTTTTGTTATTGGGGATTATGCGACGTCCGATTGGCTCAGTCTGGTTGCAGATGACGCGCCTTATGATGCGATTGTGTCGGGTTTTTCAATTCATCACCAGAGCGATGAGCGCAAGCGCGAGGTTTATGGCGAGATTTTTGATCTGCTTTCTCCCAATGGCGTGTTTGTCAATGTCGAGCATGTCCGCTCTCCGTCGAAGTGGGTTGAGTCGCGTTTTGCAGATCGCTTTATTGACGCGCTTTACGATTCTGTTACCCAGCGAGACCCGGAAGCATCGCGCGATGAAATTGCGCGGGCTTATTATTATCGCGATGACAAACAGGCGAATATTCTCGCGTCTGTTGAAGATCAATGCGATTGGCTCAGAGCCATTGGTTTTTCAGATGTAGATTGTTATTTCAAGCTTTTTGAACTCGCTGTTTTTGGCGGGAGAAGAGTTTAAGATGAATACCATACATATACACTATTTCCAAATCGCTCAGTTTTCTGGCAATAATAATGACGATAATAATCCGATCCGGCGACGGGCTGGACCGGCATAGGTCGTCTTGTGCCAGCATGTAGAGTAAAGTGCCCGTTGTCAAAAAGATGTGACAACGGGCTTTTTTTGTGCCTGAAAACCAAAAGGAGTCTGTCATGAAATACATCGCAATATCTGAACTTTCCAAATATATCGATCAAACTGTTACCCTTCAGGGATGGGTGCATACCCTGCGCGATCAAAAGCATGTCCAGTTTCTCATTTTGAGAAATCGCACGGGAAGTGTACAGGTCGTTCACGAAAAGACAGGGGCGTTGGCAGAGCGGGTTTCTGCTCTTACGCGAGAATCGGCGATATCCATAAGCGGACGCGTTGTCGAAAATACAGGTGTTCGTCTGGGGGGTGTTGAGATTCAGCTTGCAGAGTTGTGCGTTGTCAATGTAGCTGAAGCGCCGTTGCCTCTGGATCCGTTTTCCGAAAGTGCATCGGGTATTGACCATCGGCTGGATTGGCGGCATCTCGATCTTCGCGTTCCGCGCAGTCGGTTGATTTTTGAGATACAAACTACTGTTGAAGAAGCTATGCGCGAGTATTGGATGCAGAATCATTTTATCGAGATCCACTCTCCCAAACTGATGGGTACAGCCAGTGAGTCAGGGGCTGAGTTGTTTGCGCTGCCGTATTTCAACACCACAGCCTATCTGGCGCAATCGCCTCAGTTTTACAAACAGATGGCGATGGCGTCTGGTTTTGATCGCGTGTTTGAGGTTGCGCCGGTTTTTCGCGCCGATCCCTCATTTACCTCGCGCCATACGACGGAGTTTACCAGTGTGGATGTCGAGATCGCATGGATTGATAGTCACGAGGATGTGATGGCATTTGAAGAAGCGTGGCTTCAGCAGGTCATTTATACGGTGCGAGAAAAATATGGTGATGAGATTGCCGAAAATTACGGCGTTGAACTCACGGTGCCAGCGTTGCCTTTTCCGCGGATCACGATGGCTGAGGCATTGGCAGTGTTGTTCGAACAGGGCCACGCGCCAGAGCGAGAAGGCGATCTCGATCCAAAGGGCGAGCGTTTGCTCGGTGAGTATATCCGCAAAACCCGGGGTTGCGATTATGTCTTTGTGATAGACTACCCGGTGTCTGTGCGGCCATTTTACCACATGCGTCATCCGGGCCAGCCTGAGTTGACCAGGAGCTTTGATCTGCTCTATCGCGGTGTGGAAATTACTACAGGGGCGCAGCGCGAACACCGTCCCGATGTTCTGAGGGCGCAGGCGAGAGAGAAAGGGCTGGATTTAAGGGTTATTCAGTTTTATCTCGATTTTTTTAAGTACGGATGTCCTCCGCACGGGGGATTTGGTTTTGGCCTGTCGCGTTTGCTTATGGTTATGCTCGGCTTGTCCTCTGTGCGCGAGACGACTTTTTTGTCTCGCACCCCCAACAGGTTACATCCATAAAAAAATCCCCGGCAGTTCAAAGCTGTCGGGGATTTTTTTATGGGTATGTATAATTTTAATATTGTGGGATAACGACATATAGAGTTTTTTAATGTTACACAGTTTTTTTAGCGAGGAGAAACCATGCGTCAATACGATGTGTATGGGCTGGGCAATGCGCTGGTGGATATCCAGTTTCGGGTTGATCCGTCGTTTTTTGAGGCGATGGGGATTGACAAGGGTGTGATGACGCTGATTGACGGAGATCGCCAGCGCGCGTTGATCGATGCTTTGGGCGGGAAGGAGATGGCGCGTTCGTCGGGCGGTTCGGCAGCCAATACGATGATCGCGTTGGCCAATTGTGGTGGACGGGGCTATTACGGATGCAAGGTGGCTGAGGATGCCGATGGCGAGTTTTATCTTCGCGATCTCAATACTGCGGGAGTGGCGTGCAATCCTTCACATCGCGGGCAAGGGGTTACGGGCAAGTGTTTGGTGATGATTACGGAGGATGCTGATCGCACGATGAATACATTTTTGGGGATTACGAGTACGTTTGGTGTGGCGCAGGTTGAGGATGCTGTGATTGCCGACAGTCAGTATATTTATATTGAGGGTTATCTGGTTGCGGCAGACGATGGCTTTGAAGCGGCACAGATGGCGCAAAAGGTGGCGCAGGCGCGTGGTACAAAGGTCGCACTCACTCTGAGCGATCCGTCTATTGTGGCTGCTTTTAAGGATAGGATGACAGCATTGGTCAATGCAGGCGTGGATATGCTGTTTTGCAATGAGGATGAGGGCATGATATTTACCGGTGCGGAGACGGCGGAAGAGGCTTTTGACGCGTTGCGACAACGAGTGGGCGGTTTGGCTCTGACGTATGGTGCGGAGGGTGCCCGGGTTTGCGACGGTGGCGATGTGTTGCAGGCGCCGGGTTTTGAGGTTGAAGCTGTGGATACCAATGGTGCGGGCGATTCGTTTGCCGGTGCGTATTTATTTGCTGTGACCCAGGGGTATGACGCGGCTCAGGCTGCGCGGCTCGCGACTTATGTGTCCTCGCGCGTTGTCGCCAAATACGGGCCGCGTTTTGAAAGGAAATTGAGTGGGACAGCGATCAATCGGATTTTGAAAATGCGCTAACCTTAATATCAATCGAGCTTATCAATCGAGCCGTCATCGCGGCATGTTTTTGAGCCGCGATCCAGAAGGTTTTGAGTGTCATTTTTTTCAAGACCAGTGAGCTCTATAAATCAAAATAGTTGTCTTGTTACAAATTTTAACAAACTTTTCGTTGACAAGGTTGTTTTAACTCTTTTATTTCTATTTGCTTACGCTTAATATGACATTTTAGAGATTCTTATTCTTTGGGTTGCAATTCATAAGATTTTCAGAATCTATCATTTCCATAAACTGTTGTCTTAGAATGGGATATATATAATTTTCGCGTACAAAAACGCGAGATAATCTCGATTTTCACCATGGTTTTGGATGCTTTTCCGGAAGCCTGATTTGGCTTGTTGCGTGCTTTATAAATCGCTTGTCTTGCCGATTATTCGGCATTATAATGTCCTCTCTTTTTGCTCACCCCAAACCCAAGGAGGCACTTTTGAAAAGATTTTTAGTTTTGTACGCCGGGGTTTTCTTATTTGCTGTATCTTCCGTTGATGCCCGCGATGCAGACCTGTGGGCTATTGGCGGATTGGTGAACTATCACCAGCCAACAGGTCCTTTGAGCGGCTGGTATGCTGGTGATTTGAAGTTCGGCTTGAATGTGAGTTATGTGATTTCTCCGCGTTTGACCACAGAGGTGGAGTATCACTACTCGAAGTTTCGCAATTCAAATCTGCCCGGTCGCACGTTCGAATACAAAGGCCGTCAGGTCCCAAGTCCCGAGGCGGATTCTGAGATGACCTGGAATAGCGTGGCTTCAAACTGGCTGTGGTTTTTCAGGGAAAATGCCGAGACCATGTCCGAACGCAAGTGGTCGCCTTATCTGGGTTTGGGCCTTGGTTTTTACGATTATAGCCACAAGGTGCGCGGCCTGATTGCTCCGATCAATCGCGATATTCCAGCAGAGGTAGATCGCGGCGGCGTGCAGGTGTCGCTGGTATATCCGGGCAATTCGAACTCTTCCCTGGATACCAAGAATCTGACCGAAGCCCAGATTGATAATATCGGCCTGGTTGTCAATGGTCAGGTGTTGTTGCACGGGTTGGTGCCCACAGAGGATACGCGCACGGCGTGGACGATTCCCGTCAGTGCGGGTTTTGAGGGATCGCTGGGTGCTTCTTATGGGCTTGATTTTCGCGTGCGCTACAATCTCATTTTTGGCGAGGTCAATCCATTGACCGCCTGGGGGATGAACAAGGCATTTCCGATAGGGACTGTGGATGCTGGCGTGAGTTTTAAATATTATTTTGAGTAAAACAGAGATTCAGTTCTTCAGGATGGAGAACTGGACTATCCTCACTCACCATTTTTTATGGAGGGTCGTAAATGAGTAAGCGATTATTGTGTTGTCTGGGTCTGTTGGTCGCTCTGGCGATCAGCACCGGATTGGCAGAAGCGGCCACAACGGGTAAAATTAGTGGACGGGTCACTGAGGCTACAGGTGATCCGTTGCCCGGTGCCAATGTGGTGATCGATATCGATGGCGTGAAACGCGCCGGTATCACCGATGGGGAGGGTGAATACTTCATCATTAATATTCCGCCGGGAACCTATGATATTGAATCCATTATGATGGGGTATTCAAAGTCTGTTCGCCAGGGTGTGATCGTCAATGTTGACCATACCACGACGGTGAACTTCGAGATGCGGGAAGAAGCGCTCCAATTGGGCGAGATGATCGTCGTTGCCGAGCGTCCGCCAGTTGAGCACGACAAGACGGAGAGTAAGTCCGTTATTACTGCAGAAGAGATCGAGTCGTTGCCGATCGTGCGCGAGATGTCGGACTTTGTGGAGTTGCAGGCAGGCGTGACCCCCGATGAGGAGGAGAGTGTTCGCGGTGGCAACTTCTGGGAGACGGCGTATATGGTCGATGGGGTGCGCGTGGTGAATAACGATGCGCGCGCCGGATTTACGCGTTTTCAGGGCGTAAACACGAGTGCCGTGCAAGAACTGACCGTGTTGAGTGGTGGGATGAATGCCGAATATGGCAATGCTGGTTCTGTCGTTTCGGTGGTGACCAAAGAGGGCGGTCAGAGGTACACAGGTAGAGGCGAATATCGCATTACGCCTCCCGGGCAAAAGCACTGGGGAGCAAATGTGTATGAAGCGCCCGTGCATCGCGGCAGGATGCAGTGGGGCAATCCCGAGTGGGAAAACTTGCAAGCGTGGTATCCCGGTCCCGACGGGACATTGGGGCACGACAATCAGACGGGCGAGATAACTGATTCTCAGTTTGCGACCGACGATGTTCAGCGCAAGGTTCACGTGCGCCAGGATTACACGGGCGTGTGGGGTGGTCGCGGCGAAGCAATGCTGGGCGGTCCGATTATGAGAAGAATTGGCTTCACGCTGACGTCTTCGATGAATCGCAATCCATCGTCTTTTCCCGCGCCCACGGCGATATCACCGTTCAACAACCGCACGAACTTCAAGCTGACGTATCGCCCGGGTAACAACGTCAAATTTAACTATGGGTCTCTGTTCAATCAGCGATCTCGGTACAATCCGGGTGTTATTCGGCGCATCGAACAGGGTTCGCGCAAGAATATGAACTCTTCTGGTCGCAACCTCTTCGTGCCTGCGGAATACTCCGGGGCTGGCAAGTTGCGCACGCGCGATTTTATGAATTACGCGTCTTTGACGCATACGCTATCGGCGCGCACCTTTTACGAAATTCGGTTCTCGTATTCCCGCACATCTGAGGTGAATACGGAACTGCCGTTCAATACAGGTCAGCCCTATGTCGAGCCGGGTATTGGCAATGACTCTGGCTGGTTCTATATTGGCCGCCCGGTGGTGAACTGGACAAATTCAGAGCGCGACCGCTATCAGCTCAAGGTCGATTATTCGAGCCAGGTGACCAAGGGACACTTCATTAAAACGGGTATTGACTTTTTGTTCTACGACAACTGGGGCTTCTCGCGCAACAAAAACGACTTCAGGGGTTTGATAGAGCGATATTACAGCCAGTTCAACAATCCCCAGGTCGGCGTGGTGCCGCGTCAATACGCTGTGTATTTCCAGGATAAGATGGAGTTTGAAGGGATTGTGGTAAATGTGGGTTTGCGCGGCTTGCGCTGGAGCCCGAATACTGAGATGCCGCAATCGGAATTTTTTCTTTCTATGTACAGGTACCACGATCCGACAAAGATCGAGGGCATGCCGACCTATCGTCCGCAAGCAATCCATGTCTTTTCGCCGCGCGTGGGTGTGTCGCATCCGATTACGGAGAGCAGTGCGATGCACTTCACCTTTGGCAAGTTCGAACAGGTCGAGCAGTTCTGGTGGATTTTCTCACACAGCTACCGCACCGAAGAGGAGTTTCTGGATTTGAACCAGAATGGTCGGATTGACCCGTCTGAGATAAACAACACACTGGATGTCGTAGATGCGGGGCAGTGGGGATGGCCAAAAATTGTGCCGCTGGTGACCACGAGTTTTGAAGTGGGTGCAGACTGGAACTTCATCACGGATTACACGGCGGGTTTGACGGCGTATTACAAGCAACAGATCAACCGCCGCAGTGGTGGTAGCTATCGTCACCAATCTCAGGGTTTGCAGCATCAAAGGTCGGTGAATGCATCGGGTCAGACGAATAACCGCGACACGCGCGGCTTTGAGTTGTCGGTAAAAAAGAAATTCAACTACATGACGGCGTTTACGATTGCCTACAATGTGCAGTGGGTTGAAAATGGCAACTCGGGCGTTCGCGGCCATCACTATGTCAATCCAGACAGGCTGGCGACCAAGAATCCGTCGAATTTCGGCAATTATGCTGGCTATATCGACAACGATGGCAATTATTTGTCGCATTACTGGTATGAGTGGACACACGATTCCAACGGCGACGGTGACTTCATCGGCGAGGGTGTCACTGGTCCCGGTATCGTCAATGGCAGTGATACCGGCGAAGAATTCCCGCGGCCTATGGATGGTATTACGCGCTTTTCACGTGGAAATGCCTTTGGCAACAACACGCGCAATCAGCTCGAACTGATCGAAGATGCTGTTGGGCGCAACAACTGGTCGCTGGATCCGGAAAACAGCCTCCTCAACTGGGATGGCAAAGGTGCCTCGACCTGGTTGCAGCGCAATAACCAGTCTCAGGAGTTTCGGCCTGCCAACCTGAACCGAACCAATTTTGGCACGGTGACCTTTATGTTTTCATCGCCCGACAAATTTGGTCCGCGGTTTGTGGGCTTCAATCCGTTTGAAAATCTGCGCCTGAATGTGGTGTATCGCCTGTTCACGGGTCGCAGGTTCTTCTATTCTCCGCCGGAAAGAGGCGGCGAAGGCTTCTACAATGGCCCGATTCACACGCGCACGGATATCAATTTTGAGAAGACGTTTAAGTTTAACAGGCGCGCGAGCGTGACGGCTTTCTTCGAAGCCTTTAATCTTTTCAACCAGAGAGACCCGCATATCAGTTATCGCGTGGATAATCAGTTGGTGGAGGTGGGTGCCGAGTACGTGGAGTGGGGTGTGATTTACACGCCACTGCCGGACAACCCCGAATATATTCAATATGGCGATGTGGGTGATTATCTGCGCCACCAGGATTCACCTCGCGAGTTCCATTTTGGTTTGAGGACGAGATTCTAAAGCTCGGCTTTCAGCGGTCAGCAGTCAGCGGGAAAGCCGATTGCTGACCGCTATATAATAAGGAGTTAGCTTATGCAACGGATATTTAAGAGATTTACGCGGGTGTTGCTCGCCTTTGTGGTGCTGTGGGGTGCATCGGAGTTATGGATAGTGATCGATGCCGACGCGCAGCAGCGCACGCGCCGCCGCACGACCAATCGCGGGAAACTCTGGTTGTCGATGCGCAACAATGGCACCCTGGGGCATTCGCTGGATGGCGGCGACGTCTTTGGTCCCGAAGTGGGTATGTCTTATCCCGGACGGTGGATCTCTACCTATCGGTCAGGTATTGTAAACCGATTTAATCGGCAGGATAATTCGCGTGGCAATGGCGTGTGGGTGATGGCACGCACAGACGATGGACGCAAGTTTGTATCTCAGGGAGGTCCCCGCCAGCCATCCGCAGATGTTTTTCCAATCCAGCACAATCCGCGCAATAATGTCGAGAGCATTGCAGCGATCTGGCGGTCTGTGTGGCGGTCTGGCGCTCGTCCTTTTAATCTGTTCAATTACGGACAAAATGCCGCGCTTTACTGGCCCCGCATGAGAAATATGAAGATCACGCACCATTTTGTGAATGGCGAGCCTGTGGAATACCAGTATGCTGTCGCCACCTATGGTGGTTTGGGACAACGCGGTTTTCCGCCTGGTCCCGACAAAGTGGAGCCAATAGATTATTACAACTGGGGCTATGGGTTTTATCCGCTGAACAAAGAGTCATTCAAGCAGATGCTGGAGTCATCCTACAGAAGGGTGCGCGCAGGGCTGAATCAGATGCGTTCAAATGGCGTCAGTCACAATGATCCGCGTTTGTCGCCCGAGTTGTTCGGCGAGAATCTGCTGGTGACGGGCTGGGCGCAGGCTTCGGGCATTTCGGTGAAGCGGATGGTGCATGCGTATTCCACGCCGGGCACGGATAATGACGTGATGATTCCCGTGCCTGCTCCCAATGGCAAGCAGTCTTCGATTATGACCCGGGGTGATTACGACGACTTTTTGATTACTGAGATGGAATTCTGGAATAATGGCGATACAGATGGCGATGGCAGGGCAGACGCCGGCTATCCCAAACAACTCGACGAAGTCTATATCGTGGTCAAGAACGGGTTTATCACCAGCAAGACTGGCAGTGAATGGGTGCCTGCTGGCGGATCGAACTCGAATGCGTGGGATTTTGTGCAACCCTCAACGCAAGACGATTACTGGCGCTATACACAGGCGGATAATTACGATCATCCGGAATATGCTTACAATTACAAGGGCGCGCCCATGCATCTGACTTATGTGTATGACGGCGATGCC
>JAPOXY010000008.1:3432-28528 GCA_026706845.1 Gemmatimonadota bacterium | reverse complement strand
GCTATAGGCGTCGTAGGTGCCATTGCTCAGATGGCTAAATAGTCCTTGCGCCATTTGGCTGCGGCAAGAGTTGCCCGTGCAGAGGATGAGTACGCGGTTCATGGGATGGCTTTCAGGGATTAACAACAGCCTTTGGCATCGGTGCCGGGGTCGGAATGACAGCGGATAAATTCGTAAAAAAACGCGCCTGCGGTTGCGCCGAGAATGGGACCGAGTACGTAAGCGGGAAAATGGGTCCAATCGCCAGCAGCCAGAGCGGGTCCAAGGCTGCGCGCCGGGTTCATGGAGGCACCACAGAGCGGACCGGCAAACATGGCTTCAAACCAGATGGTGCCGCCAATGGCAAGGCCAGCTGCCTGACCCGTGGCGCGGTAGTCTGTGGCAACGGCCATGATGACGACCATTAAAAAGAAGGTGAGCAAAAATTCCCAGATAAAAGCTGTGGCAAATAGGTTGTCCATCGGTTGTGTAACACCCAGGTTGAGGGTCTGCTGTGGGTGTTTTGCTTTCAGGATGGGTGTGAGGGTCCACAGGTGAATGCCGCTGGCGGCGATGGCTCCGAGGCATTGCGCTGCGATGTAGGGCAGGATTTCGCGTTTGGGAAAGTGGCGGGTGAAGGCAAAGGCAGTGGTGACGGCGGGGTTGAAGTGCGCGCCCGAGATGTGTCCGGTGGCGTAAACCATTGTCATGACGATGAGGCCAAAGGATGTTGCGATGCCCACATGGGTGATGGCACCTTCGGATAGCTGGTTGATGGCAATGGCCCCGCATCCGCCAAAGACGATGGCAAATGCGCCGATGAATTCGGCACTACATTTTTTCAGGAGGTTCATGGTGTCCATTTCTGGATGTCGGCGAGGATTTTTTCGGCATTCGGGTGATCGGGTTGCAGGCGCAACGCGGTTTGCAATTGCTGGACAGCGAGGTCAAAGCGCTGGTGCTCGGCGTGAAGATAGCCCAGGCGTATATGTGAGGGTACGTGGACAGGGCTGATGGCGATTGCGTGCATATATCCGTTAATTGCGCGTTCAGGTTCTCCTTTTTGGCGGGCGATCTCGGCCATTTGAAAATGCGGGCGGTGGTCGTCTGAGGTGAGTTCGGCGTATTTCTGAAAGGCTTCATAAGCGCTGTCTATCTGCGCGGTTGCGAGGTAGCTCAGGCCCAGGTGATAGCGCGGGATGACGTAATTGGGTTCGACTTCGATGGCTTTTGAAAAGGCTTTGATCGCCGCGTCATGGCGCTCAATCAGGTGGAGTATGGTGCCGAGGCGAAAATGGACGCGGGTGAATTGGGTGTTGTGCGTTGCGGCCTTTTGAAGGTGGTCAACGGCTTTTTCGTGATTTCCTTTGCGGTGTGCGATCATGCCGAGTTTGAAATGTGCATCGGCGAGTGTGGAATCGCGTTGCAGGGCTTGATGGTAGTATTTTGTGGCTTCGTCGATGCGGTCGAGTTCGTCATAAGCATTGGCCAATTCATAACAGGCTATGGGATCATCGGGATTGGTCTGGATGGCCTGGCGAAGCTGCGCGGTGATTGTTTCAAAGGTTTGGGCGTATTGATTGAAGAACATGCCAGATAGGGCTGCTTGAATATCGGGATTTATGGGTGACTGCTGGACGGCCTGTTCGAGTTCGCTCATGGCTTCTTCTGTGCGGTTCTGACTTTTGAGGATCAGGGCAAGGCGATAGCGCGCAGCAACGTGTTCAAGGTCGATTTTGAGGGCGTTGCGATAGGCATTTTCCGCTTCTGTTATTTTGTTGCGCGTTTCGTAGATGCGCCCGAGATAATAGTGGGGCATCGCGCTTTTGGAATCGCGTTGGACAGCGCGTTTTAGACCGCCTTCAGCCTGTGTGAGCAGAGCGTCGTCAATGGGAGATCGTCGCAGTGCCCGATACAGTGCCATCATGCTTTCGGTTGCGATGTGCAGGGCTTGTGCATCGTGAAACATGGGCATTTGCAGACGGGTTTTTTCATGGGGTGTCAGGGTCACGTTCAACTGATCTGGAATGGCGTAGAGCACGGGCAAGATGGCGTCGAGCGGTGCAGAGACGGATGCCTGTCCCGTAAAGGTTTCGATGACTTCGCCCGTGGTTGTATGAAGCATGTCGGTTTCGATTTGAATGCGCGATCCCACAATGTGATAACGCCCGCTTAAAATCAGGTGGATGTCCAATTTTTTTGCGAGATCAGAGGAGCTTACCGGCGTGTCTCCGAGTTTGTGGCGCAGATATTCTTCGTCAACAGCATATATTTTGGGTACATGGTAATAGGCGTTGATATATCCTTCGGAAATGGCTGCGGAAAGCCAATTCCACTGCGGGTCGCCCGTTGTGTTTTTATGTGGTAATACGGCGATGTTCCATTGGGCGTAGATGGGCGCGTGGATCAGGGTGATGAGGATGCTGAGTTTGAGGAGTTTTTTCATGTCATTTCTTATCCGTTGTCAAGTTTTCATCGTCGTGCGTGACATAGAGAAATGCGGTACACATTTCGTCGGTTGATTTTTCGCCCCATCGCACCAGCCTGGGGGGATTGTTGGGGTTTCGGGGGTTGTCGGCAGAGTTGTCGTAAAAGGCTTCGAGCGCGATGCGGGTGCCGCGCGGGAGTGCGATGGGTGCTTTGTACACGTAGGTTTCTTGCCAGTTGAAATCCCATGGTTTGACCCATATCAGGGGTTTTTGGGTTCCGTCGGGATAGGTCGCGGTTATTTTCATTTCCGTGCCGAGCAAGTGCATGTGGGGCAAGATGCCGAGCAGGTGCTGGTCGCGGGTGATGGTGATTGTGCCGGTTACTCTGTGTCGTCTGATGTTGGGGGGAATGAAGAGCAAACGGCTGTTGATGACTTCTTCGCGGAGCTGTTTTTGTACGGGTTTTTTGGCAAAGTAGATGCCCAGGCGAGAGTGGTCTTTTACGGCGCGACCAATTTTGTGATAGTGGATCTGGAGGATGATGTCGCTGTTGGGCGGTAAATCGCGGCCTATGCCATCCGGGAGTACAAAGGGGGTGTTGCCAGGCGCCCAGCCGCCCAGGGATTCGTAGATGGGTACGCCAATGCCGCCAAAGCAGGGATATCCAGGCGCAGGCGCGTTTTTCTGTTGCAGGCGCGCTTTGCCAGAGATGTCGATGTACACGCTGACGTGGTGGACGACTTCGCGTTCTCCGGGCAGCACTTCGATGGCCGATACGTAGTTGCCCGTTTCCCGTTTTGTGGGCAAGACAAAGCAGCGGTATTCGTCGCGGCCCGTGGCTTCGAGTGGATAGGGTGCTTCGGGTTCGAGGATCAGGTCGGGCGTGCCCAGGGTCCAGCTTTTTGAAAATGCGATGGGTTTGGGCTGGTCGGCGGGATTGCCCTTTGGCATGCCGCTGTTGACCCATTGCGCGAAGGTGTGGATTTCGGCGTCTGTGAGTCTGCGAGAATTTTTGAAGTTGCCGTGTTCGGGGCGCGCTTTCCAGGGGGGCATGATGCGGGCTTCGATGGAGTCGCGCATCTGATAGGCCCAGGCGAGTACTTCTGTGTAGTCAAAAAAGGGCACGCGCCCGATGCCGCCGGGGTGATGACAGTTCTGGCAGCGGTTTTGGAGCAGGGGCAGGATGTCGCGATAAAATGTTGGGGCGGAGGTGTTCGCTACAGTTGTTGGCCGGGGTGTGCGTCTAATTTCACAGCCAAAACTGGGGAGGCTGGTGTTGGCGATTTCCCGGTTGGCGAGCAGTGCATCAAGGGCGTCCCACAATCCGCGCGAGGTCGTGTCTTCGGGTATGCCCCAGCCGTTGTCGATTTCGCCCTTGTAGCACAGGCGGCGCTGGGCGTCAAAGAGAAAGGCGTGGGGTGTGTGTGTTGCGCCGAGATGATCGGCGAGTTTGTTGTGCGGATCGCGCAGGACAGTAAAGGGTACGGGGTTCTGGGCGTAGTGTTCTTTGATGTCTTTGTCTGTTTCGTTAAAATTGGCATTTACAGATATCAGGTGTACGCCTTTGGGGGCATACTGATCGTGTATTTGTGTCCGGTGTATGTCGTATTTGAGCGAGGCAGGGCAGACGACGGAGCTGAAGATGATGACGAGTGCGCGGTCCCGGGATAAGTCACTGAGGGTAACAGACGAGCCGTTGAGGTCGGCAAGGATAAAGTCATTGAGGGTGTCGCCGATTTGGAGGGGGGCTGCCCAGAGGCGAAGCGGGAGGACGAGAAAGAGTGCAATGACGAGGAGGTGTTTCATTGTGATCAGGTGTTGCGCTTGCGCAAGTAGTCGATGAGGAAGACCAGTGTGATTAGTCCAAAAAATCCGGCGATTGACAGGGCGATGTAGTGGCTTTCGTTCGGGAGTCGCCAGTATTGTATTATAACAAATATAAGGGCGGGGACAAAGAAGATGAATGCGCCCAACAATGCATATACCGATTGTGTGGCGGGTTCTATTTGAGGCGTATCGCGAGTTGTGGGTTGTTGTGGAGGTATGGTCGGAGGGGCTGTTTCGGGAGGTTTGACGCGGGCGAGCATTTCTATGACGCTTTTGCGATAGCTGTTGTCGGCAGCGGCATATACGCTCCAGAAGGCAGAGATTTCTTCGGCACCCGTGCGGGTAAATTTCTTTTCGAGTGCGCGTTTGCGCTCAAGAGAAAGTTCGGCGGGTGCTTTTTTTTGGTGTTTTTTAAGGTCGTCGAGAATATGCGTGAGGCTGGCGTCGTACCCGTGAATCCAGGGATAGGTGGCGTGTTGGAGCAATTTTTCATCGGGGTTTGTATCGCCAAATTCCTGGAGATATGCGTCGATGAGTTTTTTGCGCTCGATTTTAGACCCTGCACCGGGAAAGTGTTTTGTCCGCAATTTGCTGTCGCGTTGAAAGGGCAAATAGAGATGGTTGTGATCCGCTATTTCGAGGATGCGTTTGAATGCGTTGAGGAGTGTTTGGCGGTGGGACATGAGAAATAGTGCAGGATAGCCACAGGAGGTAGGGACAACCACGAGAGGTTGTCCCTATAGGTGGATTTTATCCGTTGACTGCTTTTCCAAAGCTTGCGACAAATATGAGAAAGTCGGGAAAGTCAACAGTGCCCGATTCGTCGAGATCAAAGGTTGTATTGGCCGTGCCAAAGGCTCCTACGAATAGGAGGAAGTCCGAAAAGTCAACGGTGAGCGAACCATCGAAGTCTGTGCGTGGATCAGCGGGGACGAAGATGACCGAACCGGTGATGGTCAGGCTGATTGAGGCTTTTTCCGGGTCGTCTGAGGTTATGTCGATGGTGCCGGTAATTGGACCTTCGGCTGTCGGATTGAGAGTTATGATGATGTCCTGAGATTGACCGGGTGGCACTGTGAGCGAGGTTTCGGAAAATGCAATGTCCGCAATGTTGGATTGGATGTCTGTGATGTTGAGTGGGCCTGTACCTGTATTTGTGATGGTAAATGTTGTTGTTGCGTCTCTGCCCATTTCGATTTCACCCAGGTTCAAATTTTCCTGAACCAGTGATATGGTCGGGAGTTGAGGCGCTTCGATGGTGAGGTTGGTAAAAGGAATCTCCAGAGTGCCAATACTTTGTTCGCCGTGTTGGAGGGTGATTTTTCCCGAAAACGTGCCGGCTTGTGTCGGTGTCAGGGTGATTTGTACGGTTTTGCTTTCACCGGGCGCTATGGTCAGTGTAGATGGCTCCATTGTGATGCCTTCGGGAGCCGAGTATCCGGTGATTTCGAGGGGTCCTGCACCGGTGTTTTCGATTTTAAATTCTACGGTTTTGGATTGCCCTACTTCAAGGGTTCTGCCAAAGTAGATCTCCGATGGGAAGAGGGAAATAACAGGCGTTTTGTTGAGTAGTGCATCGACTTGCGCGTTGACCAGGTCAGCAGAGCCAGTGGCGATTGCTGTGGTTCTGAGGCGCAGGATGCCGCCCTGGTCGATGACGAGGATGTCTTCGTTGCGGGTGCCGAGGGTCCTGGAGACGCCAGAGGCACTTGTGAGCAGGGGCGTCGTGACACTGGATCGCGTCAGATAGGATGTTGCCTGTGTGCGGTTGCCGTCGTATCTGTCGAGTGTGAGGATCTGTATGCCGGTTTTGTCTTTGTTGCGTTGGTGAACATCTTTTTCAAAGGCGGGACCCGCCCCTATGCAAGTTCCTCAGTTGTAGCCGACAAAGAATAGGACGGAGACCGTGTTGGTCGAATGACTGACGCCGTAAGACCTGCCATCGGTGGCTTGAAGTTGAAATTCGCCTACTTGTTCGCCTACTCTGGGCTGGGCAAAAGCTGTTGTGCATAAGCACAGAAATAGGGCGATAGAAAAAAATCGCAGGTGTTTCATGGTGTTCCTCCATAAGATGAGAAAGAAGATTGTTGATCGCTGATTGCTAATATACTAAATCGCACGCAAAATGTCACGGGGTTTGCGCTTGATTTTGGGGGTTGGTTTATCTACATTGTGTTTACGTTTTGAGTGTTTTGTGGTTCCCATTTTTTTCTTTTATGTCTCTATCTCTAAATGACTTTGAAGCTGTGGTTCAACGCGCAATCGCGCACCGCGATGACGGTGATTTAGAAGCGGCTGTTGCGGGTTTTGATGCGGCTGTTGCGGCGTGTGATCGCGATCCTGTTGTGTTTGTGCATCGGGGGATTGCTTATGGGCAATTGGGGCGATTTGATGCGGCGATTGCAGATTTTGATCGCGCAATCGCGCTGGCGCCAGACGATTCCTGGGTGTGGAGCAATCGCGCGATTGCCTGCGGGTTGATGGGGCAGTTTGATGCGGCGATAGATAGTTTTGGAAAAGCTGTTGCGCTCGATCCGGAAAATACGCAGGCTCTTGCGAGCCGGGGGGAGACCCTGCGCGAGATGGGGCGGTTTGAAGAGGCTTTGGGGGATCTCAATCGGGTTTTAGCGCTGGATGCAGATTATTTTGGCGCGCTGATCAGCCGCGGGCATGTGTTGATGCAGTTGGGGCACTTCGATGCAGCTGCGGTCGATTTTGACCGGGCGATTGCAGTGGGTAATGGGCATCCAGATGCGTTTGCCGGACGGGCGGAGATCTACCGTCAGGCTGATGAGGCTGAGGCCGCGATGGAGATGTTTGGGCAGGCACTCAAGGCGATGCCCAACCACCTGGGTGCGTTGATCGGGCGGGGCGAGGTGCTGCGAGAGATCGGCCAATTGGAGGCCGCGCTTTTGGATTTTGACCGCGCGCTCGTCGTTGCACCTGACGACCCGGATTTGTTGGCCGCGCGGGGTGATATGTTGCGGCAATTGGGGCGAGGTGCCGAAGCAATACGCGATTTTACACGGGCGCTGGAGATTTTTCCCGATCATCTGTGGGCGCTTATGGGGCGCGGCGTTGCATTGCGGATGGAAAATGATCCCGAGGCGTCGCTGGTCGATTTTGATCGGGCGGTGATGCTGGAGAACGGGGATGCGTGGATTTGGGCAAATCGCGGGGAGTCTCGACGGATGCTGGGGCAGTTTGAGGCAGCGGTTTCGGATTTTACACGGGCGTTGGATATCGATCCCGAAAATGGATGGGCACGAGAACTCCGCGCGGAGACTTTTCGGCAAATGGGACGATTTGCCGAGGCGGTTGAAGATCTGAATCGGGCACGGGCGCAATGAGCGAGTCGCATCATATCGTTATTGCCGATCGCACGGTTCCGTTTGAGGAGACCATTGAGCGGTTCGGGGAGGCGCTGTCCAAAAAGTGTCGGTTTCAAGCGCGTGCGCGGCGGTTTTACAATACGGTGTGGATCGCCGATTGTTATACGGACTACGTGCAGTCGGCGCTGTTTCGCAAATACGAAGGGCCTCTGATGGAGGGTATTGCGCTTCGCACGATGGGCAAAGGGCTTTCCAAACAGCAAGTGCTGGCCGGGGCGATGGCAGAGGCGGTCGAGCGTATTTCGTTTTTTGATGCGCTGGCGAGCGGGCGGGAGACTCCCATTTATGAGTTGACTTCTGATGTCGAGCTTGTGCCATCCAGTATGAAGGTGTCGGATGTGCCGCATTTGAACGATTCGGCAAATGGGGTCTCGGCGGGCAATACTGTGCTGGAGTGCGTGTTTCACGGTTTGCTGGAGATGCACGAGCACCTGGATGTGGGGAGGCATTTTTACTGGCCTGGATTGGAACACCGGCAATTTATCGATCCGAATTTGACGGGTTTTTCCCCTCGCGTCACAGAGAAGATGCTGGCTGTGGCTGTGCCGGGAGAAAATGAGAAGGTGACGACGGTTCACGCGGTGGTGTGTCCCAAAGATTTGGGACCTCTGGTGCGCACATGCACGCATCTGGATGGGCGCATGGCGTTGCAGCGAGCGTTTAATGAGACCGTTCAGAGTCACAAGACGCGGCTTGTATCTGATTTGCAGACTTTTGATGCCGAGATTGCGCTGTGGGATTTGCCCAATCATTTCACAGATGATTTGATAACCGATATTCAGGTGGTTTTGAGCGGTATGAATTCTTCGGTCTATGTGCAAGATTGGACAGATCCAGAGATGCAAATCCCAGTGTTGCGGCCTTTCAGTTTAGAGACCGCAGAACACGAGCGGGACCACGCGATGATCGAGACGTATGTGCATCGCATTATGGTGGATTCGGGCAATTATATTGTCTGGTCGTGATGGAGTGCATCATGATACCAAAAACGGTTTATCGATTCGGCGTTTTGGGTATTGCATTGATCATGGGCTGTAGCAAAGCGACCGATCCAGAATATGTGATTGAAGAATCTGTTGTGACGACGCCTGCTGGCACGGAGCATGTGCAAGTTTTTATTCCGGCCAGCACCTTTACGATGGGGTCGAGCGATGGGCCTTCAAATACGCGTCCACTGCACGAGGTGATGCTCGACGCTTTTTATATCGATAAATACGAGGTGACCAACGCACAGTATCTGGCTTATGTTGAAGCCACGGGAAGTGAAGAGCCGCAGTATTTTCGGATAGAGGGGTTTGACCAGCCCGATCAGCCGGCGGTGGGGGTTTTGTGGTCTCAAGCGCGAGATTATTGCCAATGGGCGGGTTTGCAATTGCCGAGTGAAGCGCAGTGGGAATTGACCGCTGCGGGTATAGATGGGCGCGTGTTTCCCTGGGGCAATGAGCCTGCGAGTGAATCGCTGTGCAATTTCAATTTCAGTTCGGGTCCCATGCCCGTGGGCAGCTATCCGAATGGTGCAAGTCCTTATGGCGCGATGGATATGGCGGGCAATGTGTGGGAGTGGACGCTGGATGAATACCAGCATACGTATTACGCAAATAGCCCCAGGCACAATCCGGTTAATTTAGAAAATTCAGGTATGGAAGATGGGCCAGATCGCACGTTGCGCGGTGGGAGTTGGTTTTCACCACAACCCAGTATCCGCGTGTTTGTGCGGAGTACGGTTTTGATTATGGAAGAGCAAGCTCTGGCGCGCGACGATTTTGATACCTATGAAATATTTGCCCATATTGGGTTTCGGTGTGCGCGGAGAGAGCCTTAAGTGCGACACTGCTATTGTCATCGCATTGGTGGCCGTTGCTCTTGTGGGGGTGACGGTTTACATTTTTTATTGGCGCATCAACAGGACGTGTTATGCGGTTTGGGATATTTCACATTTTATGGGTGATTCTGGTGTTTGCGTCGTGTAGCCGGGAACGCGAGGTGCCCAATTTGGTGCGCGCTTCTGAGCCGGGGTTTACGGGGCTGGAACGGTGCGCTGCCTGCCATACCGACAAGTATGCCGAGTGGCGGCAGAGTTTGCACAGTGTCGCTATGACTGTGCCGAGTGATTCGACGATTGTGGGCGATTTTGGCAATGTGTCCCATGTGTATGGCGGTGTGCGTTCGCGCATGTTTCGCAGAGGCGATGCGTATTATATGCAGACTGAGGATGAGGATGGGCGCGTGGGGACTTATCGCGTGGATTACGCGATTGGCAAGCGGCAGCATCAGGCTTATTTGACAGCTTTTCCCAATGGGCGATGGCAGGTGTTGCCTCTGTATCACGATGGCGCAACAAATGATTGGGTCGACGCACAGGAAGGGGGTGTGGTGGAACAGTCGCGGTCTCTGGCGAGAGAAGATTATTATTATTGGACGAATGCGGGACGCACCTGGAATTTTCACTGTTTTGATTGCCATGCCAGCCGGGTGCAAAAGCATTACGATGTGCCTACCCAGACTTATCGCACGACTGTGGGCAGTCTGAGTATTGATTGCGAGGCGTGCCATGGGCCGGCGGGCAAACACGACGAGACGCGCGGGCAAGTTGACGTCCCGATGCATTTGTTGGCATTGCGAAAGCTGGATAAGGAACGGTCTGTTGAGGTGTGTGCCCAGTGTCATGCGGCCAAGGAAATTGTGGCAACCGGGTATTTGCCAGGTGAGAACTTTTACGATTATTATTCTCTTGTATTGCCAGATGACGAGGCGATTTTTTATCCCGATGGACAGCCCCGGGTTTATTTGTATCCCGCGGCATTGCATTTGATGAGTGCGTGCTATGTTCAAGGCGAATTGATGTGTACGACGTGTCACGACGCGCACGGAACAGCGCGCGATGTCGATCTGGTAGCGAGTCGAAATGGCGTGGGGTTGTGCGAAACGTGTCATGAAGATGTCGCAGCCGATCCGGTCGCGCACGGGCATCACCGCGCGGGCAGTGTGGGCAATCAATGCGTGCAATGTCACATGCCGTATCACTATGTGACGGGGGAAAATTTGACGGATCATCGCATTGCATCTCCCGCGCCGGAGAATACGGTGGTGAATGGTGTGCCCAATGCGTGCAATCAGTGTCACGACGATAAGTCTCCGCAATGGGCTTCTGCGTGGGCAAAGCAGTGGTATGGCGATTATCAGCGCGAAATTGTGGCGCGCACAACGGCGATTGCGGATGGGCAAAGGGGGAATGGAGTGGCGCCGTTGATGCAGTTGGTAAACGATGGGCGTGAGAGTGCGGTGTGGCGTGCGACGGCTGCGTCTTTGCTGGGTGGTTTGGGGGATGCGCGTGCGGTGCCGGCGCTGGTTGAGGCGATGGATGACTCGCATGCGATGGTGCGGATGAAAGCGACGATTTCGCTGGGGCGTTTGGGCGATGTGCGCGGTCTGCCCGCGCTTTTGGATGCGTTGTCCGATTCGGCGCGCATTGTGCGGGTGCAAGCGCCGTTCGCGCTGATGGATATTGGCTATTTGCCGGATGGTTCTGCTGTGGGCGATGCGTTCCGCCGGGCACTTGAGGAGCATCGCGATGTGGTGTATGGCGTGCAGGGCGATGATCCGGGCTTTCACGAGAGTTTGGGACAGGTCTATGAAGCGCAGGGGCTTTTTGAAGATGCGAGGCGGGAATTTGAGATTGTTGCAAAGTTAGACCCCCGGCATCCGGAGACCGCGGCAGATCTGGTGCGATTGGCGCAAAAACAGAAGCGTTTTGAGCAGATGAGGGCATTGCTCAGGGAGAAGAGCGATTTGACTTCCCGGTTGCGCACAGGTGCATTGTTGTTGCATCATGGGCGCTATGCAGATGCCACTTTTGATGATGTGCGCGATGGTTCGCCCGTTTTGCATACTGCTGTGGGGGATGCGCTGTGGGGCAGTGGGGATCGCGCAGGTGCTATCGAAGCCTATCGCCGCGCGCTTGCAATTGCGTCGGGATACAAACCGGTGATTCGACAACTCGCGTTATTGGCGTTTTCGGCTGGGGATGGCGAGGTGCGCGATGATTATGAGTGGGACGAGATGCCGATAGGTGATTGGGTGGAAAAAGGGACGGCACACGCGCTGTCGGGCGATTGGGCATTGGCACGCGCGGCATACCGCAGGGCGTTGGAAATGGAGGATGCGGGTACGGGTTTATTTGGGTTGGGCAGGCAGGCGAGAGATGTGGGGGTTGCAAAATCGGATTCGGCTTTTGCCGTTGGACACCGCGTCTATGTGCAGGGTGCGCTGGCAGATGCGTTGCCCCATTTTGAAGTTGCGGTGAAATACCATGCCAACCGCGCTGATGTGTATGCTATGCAGGGGCTTATTCGGGCTGATTTGGGCGAGTTAGAGGTTGCGGAATCTCTTTTGGTGGATGCGTTGATTGTCGATCCTTTTTATGTGCCTGCGCTTACTATGCTGGGTACGGTTTTACAGGAGCGCGGCGATATAGAAGGTGCGCTGTCTGTGTATCGACAGGCGTGGGTGCTGGAGCCAGAAGCGCAGGGGTTGGAGTTGTTTATGGGGCAGGCTTATGCCATAGGCGGGCAGCGAGATAGTGCGGTTGCGATTTTGCGGCGCGTGATTGCGCGAGAGCCGGGCAATGTGCAGGTGCGCGATTTGTTGCGAGAATTGGAAGGGCGTGAATTGTGAAACGCTGGATGAAAATTGTTGGCGTTGGCGTACTGGCGTTGGCTTGCGTCTCTGGTGTGTTTTATGTGTTGCAGCCGGAAGAGGCGGTTCGGTTTGTTTCACATCCGGTTTTTTTGTGGCGCATCCAGAGTGACCAGTCGTGCGAAGGGTGTCATCGGAATATCGACCCGGGTATGGATAAACAGTGGCGCGAGAGTGCCCATTTTCGAGCCAATGTGGGGTGTGCGGATTGTCACGGCGAGAACCACGAGACGGTTTTTGCTGTTCGGGGACAGGTGTCGGCGGGTATGTGTGGCAAATGTCACGCAGAAGAGGTTGCGGCATTTGCAGAGAGCGGGCATGCCGATGCAGAATTGGCCGCGTTGTCGGATGCGCGTTTTTTGGCGCAGTCGCGCGCGATGCAAGAAGAGGGGTGTATGGGGTGCCACAGCATTGGTGCCCGGTTTGCCGATGGTAGCGTGGGGGGGTGCAACACCTGTCATCCGAGTCATGAATTCAGTGCGGCGCTTGCGCGAGAGCCAGAGGCATGTGCCGTTTGTCACGGCGGTCCGGATCATCCGGTGATGGAGGCGTATAAGACGAGTATTCACGGGGTTTTGTATTATGCGGATAGAGATGCGGAGAAGTCGCCGAGTTGCGTGACGTGCCACATGCCCGATGGCGATCACGGACATGTGGCAAATATCGGGTTGGGTGCGGTGTTTACGGGCGCAGTGCTCGAGGAGGATTTTTTGCCGCATCTGGCGATGAAGCGTTTGACAAAAGAGGAGTTTGAAGCGAATCGGAATGCGATGCTGCAGGTGTGTGCGCCCTGTCATTCCAATCGGTTTTCTCGCGAGAGTCTCGAGCGCGCAGATGCGATTAAGCGCGAGGCAGACGCGCTGGTTGCAGAATCTTATGCGGTGATTAAGGCGCTGTACGATGAAAAAATGCTGGATCCCATGCCCGAGGACCGTCCGGCCAATCCGGTGGTTGGGCACGCTTTTGAGCTGGGCGGACAGCAGTTGTACGAAAATACATCGGAGATTGAGCAGGCGTTTTTCAGGTTGTTCAAGTTTTATCACGCGACTACGTTTAAGGCGGCGTATCACCATTCGCCAGATTATACGCATTGGGAGGGTATCGTGCGGATGAAGATGGAGATGGATAAGATCCGCACAGAGGCAAGGCGGTTGCGGTTAGAGGTAAAATAACCACAGATTAACACGGGTGAACACAGGGGTGAGGAGCAAGGAATATTTCAAAGGTACTCGTCATCGCGGCATGGTTTTGAGCCGCGATCCAGTGTTTGCATTGTAAGTGAGCGCTAACCGATAAAAAATCATTTGCATAGCGCATAGTTTTTTTTTACATTAAATCGAATTTTTAGAAACATTTTTGAAACAAATTTTTAACCTGTTATGTCTTGATGGGTATTTTTGTGCTGTATGTTTCAGGTGTGATAACAAACAAAAGGAGGTGGTGTATAGCGTATAGATTTGTTTTGCGTTGCATAGTAAAGTTGTTAAGTCGTTCATTTTTCGCAGTTTGCGAAAGGAGGTAGTACTTTGAGATGGTATAAAGTTTTAGGTTTTGTCGTTGCCTGTGTACTGGCTTCGGCAAGCATGTCATCGGCGCAGGTTGCCGGCAAGTGGGGCCTGGGCGGGTTTGTTAGCTATACCAATCCCCTGTTCACCTTTGGTGAAAGGTTTGGCAGTGGTGTGGATAAATGGGGGCTTACTGCCAGTCGTGTGAGTAGCTCTCGCCTGACCGTTGAAGCCGAGTTTCACCACACTTATATGGATGGTGGCGCTCTGGAAACCGGTGAGTTTACCTGGTCTCCCAAGGCTCTGACAGCCAAACAATATAGCAGCAAAGATATCAACCCGAACAGTTCGCACACGAATCGCTTTAATAGTGTGCTATTGTCCGGGTTGTGGTTTTTTAATGCGGACCGTTCAATGAATGAGGGGAGTTTTTCGCCTTATATCGTTGCGGGTGGCGGTTTGTACGATCACAAGACCGTAGCAGAAAATATCGTTTGGCCCGGTCAGAGTCCGACCGATGCCAGCGGTGTAGATGCGACGAATGTGGATGCCCAGGGCGATATTTTGCCCCAGGTGGTGATTGATCGCCAGGAAGATACGCGCACGGCCGTGACCGCGGTTTTGGGGTTGGGGCTGGAAGCGCATGTGACACAGACGATCGCGCTGGATGTGCGTGCGCGGTATCATTTTATTCTCGGCGAACTCCGCCCTCGAGATGCGTGGGGCCTGGACAAAGCATTTCCGCTTCAGATGTTTGATCTGAGTGCCGGGTTCAAATTCTATTTCTGGGATTAAAGGAGGTAAAAATTGATGCAAAAGATACTTTCAATAGTTGTACTGTCCTTGCTTGTTAGCGTGGGTGTTTCACACGCCGCGACAACGGGAAAAGTGCAGGGTACAGTGCGCGACGCGCAGACGGGTGAGGTCTTGCCGGGTGCCAATGTGGTGATTGAAGGCACACAGCGCGGTGCGGTCACCGATCCCGATGGCTTTTTTGTCATTTTGCTCGTCGATCCCGGCACGTATGCGATGACGGCCTCGTTAGTGGGGTATGATGCACAGCGTCAGACCGACATCAGGGTTCAAACTGACTTGACGACGACGGTTGATTTCCAGATTCGAGAAGCAACTCTGGAATTGGGCGAAATCACGGTGATTGCCGAACGTCCGCCCGTTGAGCCAGATAAGACGACGAGTAAGTATATTATGAGTGCCGAGGATCTCGAAGCCGTACCCATCGTGCGCGATATGGGTGAGTTCATCGAGCTTCAGGCTGGTGTTTCAATCGATGCCGAAGGCGATGAGATTATGATCCGCGGCGGCGACCGCGACCATGTGGCATACATCGTGGATGGCGTTCGCATTTCAACGACCGACTCCTATGGTTCTCGCACGGGTATTGGACGAAGCCTGAACAAGAGTGCGGTTCAGGAACTCCAGGTGATCACGGGTGGTTACAACGCCGAGTATGGCAATGCCCAGGGCGGTGTGGTTTCGATGGTGACGCGCGATGGTGGTTCGTCATACAGCGGTATGCTGGACTATCGATTCACGCCTTCGGGACAGAAGCACTGGGGTGCGAATGTGTACGATTCGCCCATGCACCGGGGCAACAACAAGTGGGATAATCCCGACTGGGTTGCAGAGCAGATCGAGATTCCCGCTGACCTCGATGGCGATGGTTCCAATGATATCGTGCAGGCGCACAAGCGTCTGGACTACACGGGCAAAATGGGGCATCGCATCGATGCCAATATCGCGGGTCCTCTGAGTCAGGACGTGACATTTTTTGCCAGTACGGTCTGGCGCAAAGAGCCTGCGGCATTGTTGAGTGCCAATTTGACCACGCCCCGGAATACGCGCAATACGGCGAAGCTGACGTTTTCCGCATCTCCCAGCTTGAAGTTGCGAGCAGGGGGGATTTACAATAGCAGTGAAGGGACCTTTGGTGGCCCGAGCGATGGCGGCAGGTTGGATTTGCGCAACAGTGGAAAAAATATCTTTTTACACGTCGTAAATCCAACGGGTAACCTCGTTACCACAGATGCGTTGTTTTACGGTGCTGTGACGCATTCTCTGTCTCCCAAGACTTTTTACGAAGTGAATCTGGGCTATTCGACGACGGACCGCGACACCACGGGCTTTCATCGCCACTTTATCGTAGATGATAAACTGACGTCTTCCAGTGTGAAGGATGCGGCAGGGCACTACACGATTTACCGCGAAACGCACAACTGGAGCATGTATAGCTACAACCGGGTGAGCTTTAAGGCAGATCTTTCCAGCCAGGTGAACAAGCAGAACTTTGTGAAAGCCGGCGTGGAAGTGATTCGCTACAACAACTGGTATCAGCAGCGGTGGTCAGATGGTCCCACGCACCGTCGTCTGCGTTGGTTCTCCCAGAACTATACAGATACGGCATTCTGGCCCAGTGGAAACAATGTGGGCCTCAATCCCCTCGATTTTGGTGTCTATATTCAGGACAAGATCGAGTTTGAGGGGATGATTGTGAATGCGGGCATGAGGGGCGAGATTTTCTTCCCGAACACCTATATCAAAGACTCCGATGCCTGGTACGGTGCTAAGGCGCCCTGGAATGGCATGACGCGTTCTGCCTATATTCCCACAACCAAGGGACCCACGATCAAAGCAGTTCAGCCTCGCATTGGCGTGTCGCACCCGATTACGGAAAAGAGCCTCGTGCGCTTTTTCTATGGTCGGTTTGTGCAGCGCCCGCAATTCCACGAAATGTTCATGAACGAGTTCACGTCCAATGAGGCCGTGGATAGGGATCTGAATGGCAATGGTGCGATTGATCCCGGCGAACAGTTCAACGAGTTCAATGACTCTGGCTCGCGGCACGGCACTCCGTATTTGCCTCCCGAAGAAACCACTTCTTTTGAGGTGGGCCTGGACTGGAACTTTGTGGGTGATTACGTGCTCGGGCTGACGACTTATTACAAAGCGTCGGGCAATGAGATCAGAAGCGCCTCACAGCAGTGGATTGATCCAGGGGGCCATCAGTATGTGACGGGTGTTCAAGGCCATGGGCCGGGTAATTGGCGCGATGTTCGCGGTTTCGAGATCAATTTGCGGAAGAAATTCTCGAACATGTTCTCGTTCAATGTGGGCTACAACCTGCAGTGGGCAGACGGAGGTCGCAATAGCGCGCACCGCCGCGATGTATGGCCAGACTCTCAGTTCGTAGCCAGTGGTTACTACTTTAACACCTGGGATGTCGATCCCACGACAGGCGTAGAGACGCCCGTATCACTGCGTGAAAAAGCCCGTCGCGAAGGGTTACCCGAGGATCACTACGTCATCCAGTATGGAAGACAGGCGAATATTTATTTGCGGTCTCAACATACCCGAATATTGAATTTCGACGGCAGAGGTGGTGCGTGGTCGTGGATTCCGTGGTATTCGCACTATTCGGCAGAGGGCGCGCAGTTTGTCGCCAATGAAGCCCGCACGAGTCTGGGCCATTACGACGATGGAGACAGAGAATTCTGGGAACGCGCTGGCAACCATCCCGGCAATCCGGGAAGTGGCGAAGGCACGCTGTCAGTGGCGCACAACCAGGAATCTGGCGAGCGCGCTCCGCTGACCGCTGACCGCCGCAGTTTTGGTTCGATTACGTTCTTGTTTGCCACGCCAGCGAACTACGGTCCTTTTGGTGGCAAAGCCTTAGGCAATATTCGTTCCAATCTGGTGTATTATCTTTACGCGGGTAACAGGTTCACGTATAGCACGGGTGGTATTCAGGGATTCCGACAGGGTCCCCTCCATACGCGTGCAGACTTCAATGCCGAGAAGGTATTTGGCAATATGTCGGGCGTGAACATAACCGTGGCTGTGGAGATCTACAATTTGTTCAACCAGAAGGACTGGCGCCAGAATAGCCTTGGTGGGGTTCCGGAAGATTGGGATTCCGATCGCTATCAGAAGTATGGTATCATGGGCTTAGAGCCTACCAATGTCGATATTGTTGCGTTGAATCTGGCAGCGCCGGAAATCAACGATATCGGTAACTATTGGGATTCTCCGCGTGAGATGGAATTCAGCTTGCGCATTAAGTGGTAGATTGCGGAAGGGCGCGGTTTTGCGCGCCCTTCTAAAAAAACCGGGAACTTTTAATCCCAATTATTGGTTTATATTGTACTATAAAACTAAGGATTTTGAGTGGTGTGCAGGGGCGCCTGCACACCACCGGCTTCACGCAGAAAGGAGGGATGATACATATTTTCGCTTGAAGTCGCCGGGGAAACGCAGTAGATCGCAAGTAGTAGAGATGTCATCAATCACTCCATAGAGGAGCAGTATCCATGTCCAAAAAGCTCTGGTTTTACGCTTCCGGATTTTTCGCCGGAGTTGGCATGTGCCTGGCGGGTCTGGTCACACAGGCTCAGGCTCAATGGCCCGGCAATGCCAGAATCTCGATGTCCCGGGGTCAGATCGGTCACACGCTCCACAACCCGGGCATGACGGGAAAAAAAGACAACGAGACAAAGCTGGCACAGTCTTCGTTTTCGTATCCTCAGGGCCGCAATATCAAGGTGTATTCGGGCGGTTCTGAGCGCGAGGGCTGGAATGCCAAGTCAAATACAGGTGGTGAAGGCTTCTGGGTGCTTTCCAATACGGGAGGCAGCCCACACGGTACGTATGCAGGTCCGCGTGTTACGTCTTCAGACCTGATTGGTCGCCCCCACGATATGACGCAGATGCCCGAAGCCTATGTAGGTGTTGTAGAAAACGGCACCTGGGCAATGGCGATTCGCAGAGATAGTGGTGCAGATGCGCCCAATATCGCGGGATCAACAGTCCATGACCGCAGAACCAACTGGTGGCCCGCAGCCCACGGTATTTCCAATGCATCGCCTGGGACGAATAGGGCTGTTGTGGTGTGGAACTTCCGTTTTGGTCGCTACAATAGCAATGTGCCTTTTGCCAGTCGCATTGGTTCTGGAGAATTGCCGCAATACAGCGCGCCTTCGTGGGTAGAGTCGCTGTCCGAAGATGATTTTCCCGAGTTGATCGGTATTCAAGAAGGCGGTTCTTCTACCACGGGTCTGGAATGGACGCGCAAGTGGTTTTCAACGGCGCATCCAGCTCACGATGAGTATTTTGTCGTTGACAACGAAGTGGTGAACAATTCGGGTTCGACCGCCGAAGGTGTGTATATCACCTTTGCCAACCGTTTCCACGCGGGTCAGGCATCTGGCTGGCGGCAGACTTCGTGGAATCACCCGCGCGACTACACGCGCGATGATTATTATCGCAATACATTGGCAGCCAATTATCTCAACGGCGTCAGCCGTGGGGATTACACCTCTGCGCTTGGCAGATCTGCTGGTTTGCAGCGGGGTGTCGATCTTGCCAATGCGGGTCATTTTATGACGTATTACCACGATGGGGACTCCGATCATATTTCCAATCTGATCAATGATATAGGCGATCCCTATCGCTATGCTATCGCCCGCGAGCGCTATACCCGCGAGCAGACCTGGGTGCGCGAGGGCATGATTCAGCACGGTCAGTATTTTGGCCTGGGCACTGTGGATGCCTTCCCGCCGTTTATGCGCTATGGCGGCGTGGATGATGGGATGTATGTGGCACCACACGACAATCCGGCCACAGGGCACGATGAGAGCATGCAGCAGCCTGCTTCTGTGCTCTTCCACGGCTATCGCTCAAAGAATGACTTTGACTATCCCTCGCCAGACCGTGCAGGCGATGGTCAGATTTACGACGCAGTAGCCAATGGCGGTTATACCGCTGAAAATGAAACCCCCGGGCATTACACGACGCTGGTGTCTTATGGTCCTTACACGCTGGCACCGGGTGAGAAGGCCAAAGTGGTGATCGCCTATGTGGCGGGATTAGCAGCAGATCACGCCAAGTATGACGATTACAGGAAGTATGCCATGCCCTTTAACATGGGCTGGATGAACCACTACGGTGGCAGGGGGTCTGAACCTACGAAGTTGGCGGATCGCCAGCCGGAGATTCCCCTCGGTGAAGATGTACTGTTCGATCACTTTGAGAATGCCATTCAGTGGTATAATTGGGGTTATGATCTTCCCAACCAGCCGCCCAATACCAAGGTGGCGTGGGATTCCAACCTGCAGGGTAAGACGCAGATTCGGTGGAGTGTCTTTGGCGAAGAAGCAATGGATCCAGATTATTCTGGCGCCGAGGCACAGGATTTGCGCGGATATCGCATCTATCGCTCCAATGTGGAATATCAGGGCGAGTGGGAGTATGTAGCCGAGTTTTCTTTCGAGGATGCGCGTGCGGGCAATTTGCCCACGGGTGTCTCGTATGATCCTTCTCGTACGTGGACAACGGTTAAGAGCGGTTCCTGGCCAACGGGTATTCCACTTACAACCAATCAGTACGTTGATGCTGGTGAACATGGCAATCTCAATCCGGCTGCTGGTCCCGAAATACCGGGCACGTATCTGTTTGACGATCAGGGCACGAACGCTGGTTTTCCCAACTGGTATAGTGTGCGTATGTATGACTCTGGTCACGCTGACTGGGCATATCACACGAGCGTGCCAGTCCTGGAAGCCTCGCAGAGCACATCGTTAGGTTCTGTGTATGGTTCTCGCGCGGGCATTGTTCCCGTGGTTCCGGGTGCAGCGGTGTTTGATCGCCTCGAAGAGCAGGTTCGCGTGGTTCCCAATCCGTATAAGGTGGATAGCGATTTGCATACGTACAACCGTCAGCAGAATATGCGGTTTACGAATCTGCCGGGTCGCTGCCAGATCGACCTTTACGATGTGACGGGTCAGAGAGTCTGGACCTTCTACAATCATGATCCTCTGAGGGGCGAAGTGACGTATATCCAGCTTGCGGAGAATCGTCCGTCTAACTTTGGTGAGGCGATGTTCCCGGGTATTTACTTCTGGAAGGTTACGTCTCTGATGCCGGGTTCAGAAGGCAAAACGCAAACTGGCACTTTTGTGATCATCAAGTAAGGCGCAAGGCCAATAGAAAGGAGAAAGACAATGTTGAAGAAAGCACTGCTTTTCGGTCTGGCTGTTGTCCTTGCCCTGCCGATGTATGCACAGGCTCAGGAAGAGCGGCCGACCCAGGCTTCGTTAGGACCTTTTCCAGTAGATAGGACGCGCGTCCCCCCGGAAACGGATCTGATTAAGTATGCGCGTGTGACGACCACGTCTTATGGTTTCTTGAAGCTGACGGGCAATGCGCGCTCAGCAGGTATGGGCGATGCGTATACGTCTGTTGGCAATGATCTGTCGGCAGTCTTTTACAATCCCGCTGGTGCAACACAGATCGAGCGTTACGCGCTGACAGCTTCTTATCTGAAGTGGATTGTGGGGTCCTCAATGGGCACGTTTGCCATTGGTGCCAAGACGAATGTGGCGACCCTTGCAGTCAACTTTGCGTATTTTACCACAGATGAATTTGAAGAGACCACCTCTTCTCAACCTGGTGGCACGGGACGTATGGCCACAGCGGGCGATATGGCTGTTGGGTTGACCATTGCCAAGCAGGTGACGGATAAGTTGAGTGTGGGTGGTAATCTGCGCTGGGTTCAGGAAGACCTGGATTTGCAGTCGTATTCGTCTTATGACATAGATTTTGGTACGCTCTTTTACACGGGTTTCTATTCCACGCGTCTGGGTATGTCGATGCGCAACCTGGGCGGCGACCAGGACGTGATTGGTCAGAAAGCGCGTTTCCCGATGGTGTTCAATCTGTCGGGTGCTGCTGAAGTCTATGGGAATCTGGGCGATCCGCTGTCGCTCACGATAGCAGTTGAACAGATGTTCTTCACGGATTCGGTGAACCGGTATCACTTTGGCGCGGAAGCATGGGTACAGAACATGCTGGCGTTGCGTGGTGGCTATAAGATCGGTTATGATTCCGAGTCTTGGACAGTGGGTGCAGGCTTGCGCCAGAAGTTGGGCGACCAGAGTGTGGGTGTGGATGTTTCGTATTCAAGGGCCGAGGCACTTGATGAATATCCCATTCGCGTCTCTGTTGGCGTCGGCTTTTAAGAAGCTTCTCCCACCAGATACACCAAAGGCTGCGGTCGAAAGATCGCAGCCTTTTTTTATTGATTAGTCTGTTCCATGTATTAGCCCGCGCATATAACCGACTGCATAGAGCCGTCCGAGGAAGTTGTAGCCTCCTATATCCTCCTGGTCTATCGCAAAGGTGGGCGTGTGGTCGGGGCGAACGACGCCCTTAAATCCAATTGCTTTGTACGCGCGAATGGCTTCTGCCATGTCGGTGTCGCCGTCGTCGTGAAAGGATTCGGAGAAGGTGGGTACCTGGCCGTGAAGGTCGCGGAAGTGGGCAAAGTGGATGTGGTCTTTGAAGTGGTGGATGGTGGCTGGAATATCGGCACCCATGGCTTTGAAGTTGCCCTGGCAATAGGTGATGCCATTGTATTCGCTGGGGATAAAAGAGATGACGCGATCATAGGCTTCGGGGCTGGTGATGATGCGGGCAACGCCGCGAATGGGCGAGAGCGGGGGGTCGTCGGGGTGAAGGCCCTGTTTGACGCCGGCTTCTTCGGCAACGGGTATTACTCTTTTGAGGAAGTATTCGAGGTTTTCCCAGAGGCGTTCTTCGGTGATGTCGCCATAGTCTGTGATGGGTGGCGCGTCTTCCATGTCGCTGTGATCGTAGGTACTGGTCAGGGCATTGCCGCGCGTGCGGGTGGTCATCGAGGTGCGCATCCAGTTAAAGACAGTCATCCAGTTATAGCACATTACGGGTATGCCCGCTGCGCCGAGGTTGCGAATGGTCTGGCAATAGTTGTCGATCTCACTGTCGCGGGCTTCAAGGCCCAGTTTGATATTGTCCGAGATGGGAACAGATTCGACCACAGACCAGCGCAGTCCCTGGTCTTCTATGCGTTTTTTGTGGCGCAAGATGGCGAGATAATCCCAGACGGGGCCAGCATTGGGTAAGACCGTTACGACGTCTTCCACGCCCATTTGAAGCGCGGTTTGAAGGTTTTCATTGATGAATGGTCGGATGACGAGCGCGATTCTCATAGCATTATGTCCTTTTTTGTTAGCCTATGGTGATTGTTTTTCCGGTTTGTGCTGCCTCATAAGCGGCGTTGATAATTTTTACGGTGGCCACGGCGTCTTCGGGGGTGGCACTTTCACAGGTGTTGTTGAGGATGTCGTCTATGAAGATTTTGTGGTGCAGGTGGCCTTTGGGGTGTTGTTCGAGGTGGGGTTGAATCCAGTCGCCTTTGTGGCCCTGGGTGTAAACGAAGGTTGCGGGTGCAATGGGATGTTTGATGAACATCGAGCCTTCATCGCCGTAGTGTTCGGCATAATAGGCTCCTGCGCCACCGCGTTGGGTCCAGTGCATTTCAAAGGTGACGAGGGTGCCGCCAGACATTTCGAAATTCATGATAGCTACGGTTTCATTGGGGCGGTTGATGGTGGGGTCTATCGGCAGGTTTGCATTGGTGAGATAGGGGTCCATCATGGCCTGTACTTTGACGACGTCTTGTTCGGTGAGATACCGGATGACGTCTATGCCGTGTGTACCGATGTCGAGGACGCCGCCCCACAAGCGGACGGCGTTGTCGTAGCGGCTGCCGATGCAGTTGCGATGGCGCACCATTTCAAGTCGGCCGATTTTGCCTTCTTTCAGGATTTGACGCGCGCCCTGGGTATGTGGAAAGTAGCGATGCATGAAGCTGCAGACGAGGCGATTGCCCGTGTGTCTGGCTGTCCGGGCGAGAAACTCGGCGTCTTCATTTGTCAGTGCAAAGGGCTTTTGCGTGAAGACGTGTTTGCCCGCTTCGAGGGCTGCGGGAATGATTTCGGTGCGTGTATTCACGCGGGTGAGGAGCATGATGGCGTGAATGTCGTCGCGGTCTAAGATACGACGGTAATCGGTGTACGCATCGCGAAAACCGAACTGTTTCTGTGCTTTTAATCTGAGTGATTCGTCGAGGTCTGCAACGGCGACGAGTTCGGCATTTGGGAGTGCGTGTACAGGGGGTAAATGGTAGTTGCGGGCGATATTGCCCACGCCGATAACGCCAATACGAACACGGTTCATTTTAATCCACCAATCCGTTATTTGTGCCACACAGATGAACTTTGACGCCCAATGCTTGCATCATGGCGATTTTTACGGCCAGCGCGTCGTTGGCGGCCTGTGCTGATTGGGCATAGGCGACCTGGATGTGGTTGGCTTTGTGGCGCGCCATCATCTGGTCGCGGGAGATGCCGTAGGTGACGGCGTGCATAATGGGCCACTGCGGGGTGGTGGCACGCCAGCGTCGGTCGGTTTCCGGTTGTGGGAGTTCGACGACGCCACCGCGGCCAATGTCCATGTGCAGTTCGTCATTTTGAACAAAGATGCGGCTCCAGACGATTTCGCCGGGTTTGCTCACGCCTTTACAGGTGCCGCCGCCGAGTGGGAAATACATGTTGGGCTGGCGTTCGGAAGAGGTGCCTTTGTACCCGTCGATATAATGTGCAGGCGGTGCGCCGCCAGAGATGAGGAAGACCCATACGTAGTCGTCAATGCCATTTTTCCGGTAGTGTTCGCCCCAGCGCAGGTCGTGCAAGGTGTTTTCGGGTGGCTGCCCCAGTGCTTTCCAGATGCGGTTGGAGATCAGGCCGTCGAGGCCCGCGCATTCATCGACTTCGTTGAAATGCGGGAGTGCCTCACCTTCGTAGAGGACCTGGCCATTGGCGCGCGCTTTGACCGGGGGGCGATCTACGTTGTTGAGAATGCCTTCGACCAGATCAGATGCCGGGCACAGGTCTTTGAGGCCCTGTTGATACTGAATGCCAATGGTAGCGCAACCAAAATCATCGGCTATGCGTAAGGCGGCAATGTACATTTTGCATTGCATAGCGATCTGGTCGTCGGTGAGTTCATCCGTTGCATTTTTGCCGGTGACAAAGGTGAGGCCCTTGCCCTCGAGCCAGGCGCGAACAGCACTGGCTTCTGCATCTGTGGTGTTTTGCATTTCTGCCCAGAGAGCCGATTGTGAGAGGCGTTCTTTGAAGACGCCTGTGGGGTTGAGCAAGTGGTCGGGGATGATGGCGTTAAACATGCCCATGCAGCCTTCGTCAAAGACGCCCATAATGGCTTTTTCGCGCTGGAGTTGTTCGGCCAGCGCCTGTCCGAGTTGAGCCTCGGCTTCGGGCAGGCGAAAGGTGTTGGCGTCGCGCACATGGGAGGTGTCGTGGGTGACGCTGCCGCTGGTGAGCCATTCGCGCAGGCCGCGTTTAAAGAAGTCGTCGGT
>JAPOXY010000008.1:0-3408 GCA_026706845.1 Gemmatimonadota bacterium | reverse complement strand
CACAGGGTGCTGTATTCAACCCCGGCTTTGGTGAGGGAGCCGTTGAGGTTGAGCATGCCGACGAGGCCGGGCCACTGTCCAGACCAGTTGGCAAGGGTGAGGATGGGGCCGCGGTGTGAGATCAGTCCGTGAAGCACGTGGTGGCTGTATTGCCAGACGGCTTCGGCTACGATGAGGGGGGCGTCGGGATGGATGTTTTTGAAGACGGCCATGCCCTCTTTTTGCGATCCGATAAAGCCGTGTTCCTCGTCTGGTTTGTAGGGGTGTCCGCGGCGAACTTTCCATCCTTCGCGCTGGATTGCGGCTATGATGGTTTTTTCCATTGCTTCTTGTGCGGGCCAGCACATCTGGTTGGCAGATAAGCGCAGGTCGCCGTTGGCAATGAGTACGACTTCGTTCTTTTCAGGTGCTTCGGGTTCGGCGCGTTCGGGAAGTTGGTAAGCCATTGTGAAACTCCTTATGTGTATTGTCTGGTGCTGAAAGCAGGGTGTAAAATAGCCGATAGAATCTGGAAAGTCAAACGGGCATGACGATTATGCCGATGCGCCGGAGTAATTTTTAAGGCCGCGTTTCCAGAACCAGCGCGAGAAGGCGAGGAGAAAGGCGCACAGCAGGCCAGATGTGATCGTGCTTTCGGGCGTCAGGCGGCCCGAAAGTGCTTCGGCGGGTACTGTGATGGCAAATGCCACGGGTACGAGGAATGTGAGGATATAGCGCAGCCAGTGTGGGTAGATGCCAATGGGCCAGCGGCCGGCTTCGTACATGCTCTGGAAGATGTGGAGGATGTTTTCGATGCGCAAGAACCAGAAGGTGAGGGTGGCGAGTATGAGCCAGAAGCTGTAGATGATGCTGCCCCCAGTGCAGAGAACAAAGGCGAAGGCAAGGGCTTCTCGCGGACCAATATCAAGTCCCCGGTAGATCAGCGCGGCGACGAGCACGCCCGCGCCGAGTAGAATGTCGGTGAGCCGCCATACGCGGATTTGCGAGATGCTGGCGAGGAATTGCGCGTCGCACGGTTTGGTGAGGGTGTAGTCGAATATACCGCGTAGCACATCGTCCATGAGCTGGCTCATGCTGGGATTTATGACCATGCCGATCACGCCGCCTACGAACATAAATACGCCGAGCAGGGCGAGGATATCGACGGCTTGCCATCCGCCGAGGGTATCGGTGTGTGAAAACACGATTGCCAGGCCCGCGATGGCTGTGCCCAGGCTGAGGAGGGATTGCAGGAGTTGGACATAGAAGTTCACGCGATAGGCCATTTCGTTGAGGATGCCAATGCGGAAGAAGGTCCATATTAGCTTTAAGTAGTACATGGATAGCGTCCTTATGATCCAACTGCCGAGTATTTTTTGACGCCCGACCGCCAGGTGAGTTGGATTAACAGAAAACCCGCGAGTAGCCAGATAGCTTGCATGGTGAATCCGTTCCAGATCTGTTCTTGTGAGAGACGACCGAGCATGAGTTCGACGGGAAATGCAATAGCCCATCGAAAGGGGAGCGCGTCGGCGAGGGTCTGGATGGCACCCGGTAGCAGGTCAATAGGCGCGATGCGTCCAGAGAGAAATAGGCCGAGTGTGAAGTACATCTGGTTGATGGCTTCGTTGCGCGTGGTCCAAAAGGCGACGAGGGCGAGGGTCCATTCGATGAAGAATCGCATGAAGAACGCCATGCCCAGTGCGAGTAAAAAGACGGCGAATGTCTGGATGTGAAAGGCGAGGTTGGGGTCAAAGAGAAAGAAGAGCAAAGTTGCCGTGGGAAAAATGATGACAGCGGTCATGACTTTGTACGCGATGTTCTCGGCAATATCCGCGTGTATGGGGTGTATGGGTTTGAGCAAGAAGTTGGAGAGTTCGCCCTGGCGAATGCGAAAGTCGTATATGTGCATGATCCAGGAGAAGGTGAATTGGTTGACGAGCATGAGTACGATGTAATAAGCGGCAAAGTCGGCAGGTGAATAGGATCCCACACTGCCCCCGCGTGCATGGGCGACTGTCGTCCATACGGTGAGGTAGATGATGGGTTCGAGTATGCGACCGATCATCCATATCGCCATGGCGGCGCGATATTGAAACTGTTCGAGTAATGAGGTCTTGAAAAAGGCCCAGTAGGTGGCGGTATAATGTTTCAATTTGAAAACACCTGTTCGATGACTTCTTCTATGGGTGGATCTTCAACTGTGAGGTCGATGACGGGCAGATTGGCGAGCAATTTTCCAGTGACATCGGCGGTTTTTGTTTTGGGTACGCGCAGGGTTACACTGTTGCCCTCGGCGGTGACGACCTCGCCGTAGGAGGAGAGGTCGGCGCGTTCGGTTTCGAGATCGACGACTATGGTTTTGTGAGGTGAAAAGCGTTCGATGAGCGCGCTCAAATCGCCGTCGAAGAGCAGTTCGCCGTGGTGAATGACAATAACGCGCTTGCACAGGGCTTCGACATCGGCCATGTAATGCGAGGTGAGCAATACGGTGGCGCTGTGGCGGCGGTTGTATTCGCCCAAGAAGGCGCGGATGCGGCGCTGCATGGTGACGTCGAGGCCAATGGTGGGTTCGTCGAGGAAGAGAATCTTTGGGCGGTGGAGCAGGGCTGCGGCGATTTCACATTTCATGCGTTCTCCCAATGAGAGATTGCGCACGGGTTTGGAAAGCAATTCGCTCAGGTCGAGTAAGGCGTTGAGTTCGTCGAGGGTGTTGTTGTATTCGCCGTGAGAAATGCGGTAGATCGCTCGGTTGCGTTCAAAAGAGTCGGCTACGGGAATGTCCCACATGAGCTGGTTGCGCTGGCCCATGACGAGGGTGATGCGGTTGAGAAAATTTTTGTGGCGCGCATAAGGGGTGTGTCCAATGACTGAGATTTCGCCGGCTGTGGGGTGGAGCAGACCCGATAGCATTTTGAGGGTGGTGGTTTTGCCAGCGCCATTGGGTCCCAAGAATCCGACGATTTCGCCTGGGGCAACGTCAAAGGAGATGTTTTTGACGGCTTCGACGTCGCGTGTGGTGCGCGAGACGAGGCTTTTGATCGCTGCGCCCAATCCGGGTTCTCGCTGGGGCACTTCATAAGTTTTTCCGAGGTTCTGGACGGCGATGTCGGGGGTGTTGGACATGGGCGAAAGATATGAGATTGGATAAATGTCTCACACAAAGACACAAAGACACGGGGATACGAGTAGCGAGGGTGTTATTTGTGAGGCGAAAGGTAATATGTGTTTGAGAAGATGTCAACTTTGGGGAGTAGAAGATTGGTGGAGATAAAATTGGGTGCCCCATTTGTCGAGGTGGTCTGTCCAGAGGAGGCATCCTCCGCTGATGAGGCAGCCGCCGTTGTCGATGTGATCGAGTACTGCGGCTCTCATGCTGCTGTCGCGCGGGGCTGTGGAGAGGTCGTGGACATAGGGACCGAAGATGCG
>JAPOXY010000007.1 GCA_026706845.1 Gemmatimonadota bacterium | reverse complement strand
CTTTCGGTAGCTGATCCAAATTTTGGATGGAATTGGACTATTCAAGACCCGCACCTGCAGGATAACACGTTGATTACTAACCAGCCGAGTAGGCCTTACAAGTTGTACGTGACGCTACGAGGAAAATGGCGTTTGGATGGCGTATATGACTATGCGATGGCAACAGTTCAATCTGACCAGACGGTGATGGAATTTACCAGTCAGGACGGCAAAACTGTGGAAGTGAAACTGATCAAGACAGGTATAAGTCTTGCAAGCCTGGATTTTGATGGAGATGGCCTGGTCGGAAGCACGGACTTTTTACTCCTTGTCAGCAGGTTTGGCCTGTCGGAGGGTGATAGAGATTTTGAAGCAAAATATGATATAGATGGCAATGGTACAGTTGGGTTCAGCGACTTTGTGCTTTTTGCAGAGGGATTTGGTAAATCGGTGAGTGGAAAACCCGTGGCTCTCAGAAATGGCGACAGACAGGGAATGGCTAAATTGGGATCGTGATGGTCTGAAGTCGCTATGACTTGCGATCCAGGAAATATCTGTACAGGGCATTTACTAAAATACAGAAATTTACGTGCTAAAATACCCGGTTCTCGTCGGGTATTTTTTTATGTCAATTTGTCTTTGGATGTGTGGCGATCCATTCTTATCTTTGTGCCTGTGAGATAACTCGTGAATTTGAGGAGCGTTGATATGTCGGATTTTTCTGCTAATCGACCTATGACAGAGCGGCGAGAGATGGTGTTGACGGTGGGGCAGGACGAGGGGGATTTGCAGGGGAGCGATGATCGGGTTTTGCAGGCTGGTGCGGATTATTTGCACCGTCTGGGCGGTGGTATTTTGCAGATTTTGCCGGGGGTATATACGATGCGGAACGCGCTTTATCTGCATCCAAATTTGACTGTGCTCGGGTCGGGTAGCGAGACGGTGTTGAAGAAGGCCGAGGGGGTTGTGACTTCTCTGGTGCGGGATTCCGATTGGTATGAGGCGCGGGTCGAGGTAGAGGATGCACATGGGTTTGGCGTGGGATGTGGGGTGATGTTGCGGTCTTACGGCAAGTCCGGGATGACGGTGGTGAAAGATACTGTGACGGCGATTGAGGGGCGGGTAATTTCGCTTAGTAAGCGCGTGTACAAAAATATGTGGCTGGATGAGCGGGCGACGCTGGCGACGATTTTTCCCATTTTGACAGCGGAAGAAGGGGTTTGCGATGTGACCATTGAGAATTTGGTTCTGGATGGCAATATGGAGGAGAATGAAGAGATTAATGGAAATTATTCTGGCGCGGTGTTTTTACAGCGCTGCCACCGCTATACGTTTCGGAATGTGACGGCGCGCAATTACAATGGCGATGGGTTCAGTTTTCAGGTTTGCGATGATTTTGTTTTTGAAAATTGTGTGTCGAAGAGCAATGCCAATCTGGGGTTTCATCCGGGTAGCGGATCGCAGCGACCGCGGTTTCACAATTGTCGGTCAACGGGCAATAGTCAGGGTATTTTCTTTTGCTGGGGTGTGTCGGATGGCATTGCGGAGAATTGCGCGTGTTTGGACAATCGGGATTTTGGCATTTCAATTGGGCACAGAGATACGGATAACCGGATTGTCAATTGCGAGATTGCTGGCAATCACAAGGTTGGGATTTTGTTCCGGACGCCGTTATCCGAGTTTCGAGGAGCGCACAGGAATGCGATTCATTCGTGTGTGATCCGCGATAATGGTTTTGCCGAGAATGGGTATGGAATTGAGATCCGCGGTACGACGTACGATGTGGAGATTCGAGATAATCGGATTGAGGATTCGGGAGGAGAGAAGCAGAAGGTGGGGATTGCGATCGAGCGCGAAGCGCGCGGAACGGTGATTGAGGGGAATACGTTTGTCAATATGGAGTCGGATGTTGTGCAGGCGTGCGCGGTAGGGTAGGAGAATATGCAGCTTAAAGATAAAATAGCGATTGTCGTTGGGGCGGGGCAGTCGGCGGGTGAGACTATTGGCAATGGACGGGCGACGGCTATTCGCTTTGCCAGAGCGGGCGCGCAGGTGCTTCTGGTGGATAAAGATATCGCGTCTGCGGAAGAGACTGCTCGGATAATTGCACAGGAGAAGGGGAGCGCGTCGGTGCTCGGCGCAGATATTACGATTGAAGGCGATTGTCGGGCGATTGCCGAGACCTGTGTCCAGCGCTATGGACGTATTGATATTTTGCACAATAATGTCGGCTCGCTGAGGGGCGACGGTGGTTCTGTTGACCTGAGTGCTGAAGACTGGCAGCGACTTATGGATATCAATCTCAAGGGGCTGTTTCTGACCTGTAAATATGTGCTTCCCGTTATGCGCACGCAGAGAAGTGGCGTTATCGTCAATATTTCTTCTACGGCGGCTGTGTGTTTTCGCCCCAGGACGCTTGCGTACAAAATCGCCAAGGCGGGGATCAATGCGCTTACGCAGAATCTCGCGCTTGAAAACGCGCCTTATGGCGTGCGCGTCAATGCGATTTTGCCCGGTCTGATGGATACGCCGATGGCGATTGAATCTCGCGTTCAAGATCAGGGTGTCAACCGGGATGCGCTTCGTGAGGAGCGCGCTGCACAGGTGCCTCTTGAACAAAGAATGGGGTCGGCGTGGGATGTGGCTGCCGCTGCGGTGTTCCTCGCTTCAGATGAGGCGAGGTATATTACGGGCGTTTTGCTTCCGGTGGATGGGGGATTGAGCGCGCGCGTTGGTTAAATAGGAGGGATTATGTATAAGGCTATTGGAGTGGGAATCGGACATGTAGCAACTGGTTTGGTGGTTATAGTCGTACTGCGGCTTATTATGGATATCAATATATCGCCTGCTGTTGTGGCAGGGATTATGGCTGCGATGGTGATACCCACATCATATCGCGCCTATAATATGGGTAAAAAGGACGGGATGTCCGCTGCTCAGCAAGTTGAGGAAGATCTCACAGACGAGGAATCGGAGGAATTATGAATAAGTCTTTCTGGGTGGGAGTCGGCCATGCCGCATCTGGTCTGGTGGGTATAGCCGCAGTTCGATTTATTTTCGGGTTTGATCTGCCATTTGTTGTTGTTGTAGCCCTAATATGCGGGATAGGAATATATGCATTACAACACGCAACACGACACGCCTATAATATGGGTAAAAAGGACGGGATGTCCGCTGCTCAGAAGGTTGAGCAAGATCGCACAACCGAGGGAGAGGAGGATTAGAGACAGAAATTGAGACGTTTCACGATTAGACGGTCTCTCTCTATGAGGGACCGTTATTATTTTTTCAGATAAATGCGTTCTGCGTTCTTATGAAAGAGTTTTTCCTGGTCCGCTATGTCAGCATTGGCGACGATTTCGCGTGATATTTGCACCCAGGTCTGGATATCGGATCGCGTGTTGCAAACGGGCCAGTCGCTGCCCCAGACCACGCGATTCCAGCCGAAGCTGGCGATGCAGTGTTCAACATAAGGGCGTACCGCTTCAGTGGTGGCATTTCCCTCGGCGCAATAGGCGAGGACGCCTGAGATTTTGCATGCGACATTTGGGAGGGCGGCTATTTGCGCGATGTGGTCGCGCCAGGGGTCTGTCTCGCTGTTTGCAATATCCGGTACGCCGCAGTGATCGAGGATGAATTGGATGTCTGGACATTTTTGCGCGAGGTTGCGGGCGATGAGGAGTTGGTCGGCGCGGAAGCAGAGGTCGAAGGTGAGGTTGTATTTTTCGAGCAGTCGGATGTTTGTTGCAAAGTGATCCGATTGGGAGAGGTCGTCGGGCATGGTGTGCAGGATGCGGCGGAAGCCGACGAGTTTGGGGTGCTGAACAGATTCGATATAGGCTTCAAATCCGGAGGGGGATTCGGGACGGCAGTTGGCGATGACGCCTTCGATTATGGCATTGGGTTGTTCGGATAGTTCATAAACAAATTGCGTTTCGTCATGCCAGTGGGGGTCATCGGGCGAGGCTTCCATGAAAATGGTGCGCGTGATGCCGCTGCCTTTTGTGAGGGTCAAATAGTCTTCGATGTGGAAGGCTGTGTTTTTGAGTGGTGGGAGTTCATCGGTCCACGAATAGGGGTATTTGCCCGGGTAGATGAGGTGTTGATGGGTGTCTAAGATGGGGATGCTCATGGGGGTTTCCTTTGTTGTGCTTTATTTTTTGGGGAGTGGGTTTTGTCGATGGGATTCTTCTATCACGGCGATTTGTTTGCGTACTTGCGCGGGGGTGATGAGGAGTTCGCCGTTGTTTTTGAGTGCGTCGTGGATGTTGTTGTAGAAGCGTTCGGGACCGTTTTCGAGTGAGACGGAGGGAGAGTTGTTGTTTTTCTTTTCTTCTTCGAGTGTCCACGTTTCTTCGATCCAGTCGAGTTCCTCGCGGGTGTATTGTCGATTTACCGACCAGGTCCACATGTCGTGTTTGGGCGCTTTTTCGGGGTCAAAATAACGCCATTTGAGTGCTGATGATCCCCCTGTGAGACCGCCATAGGTGCCGTTAATGGTATAGGTGTCATTTTGCGGATAATGGAGGTAGTTGCTCACGACGATGTCGATTTGAGGTGCCTGTCGTTCGGGGTCGTACAATGTGACGGTGCAGTGATCGTCGGCGTCGCCTTCAAAGGGGTTGTTGCAGTCCATGCGGGCAAAGACGCTGGGGGTGCGGTCAAAGCCAAAGAGGCAGAGGGCTTGATCAACGGGATGGGGTCCTGTGTTGAGAAGGCCACCGCCCCAGTTTTCCTGACGGGTTTGCCAGTCCCAGCGCCGCGAAAAACCGCCCCAGGAGGATCGGATGTACACGATTTTGCCCAGGACGCCCGAGTTGATGATTTCCTGGATTTTGTCAAAGTAGGGCTGCAACCGGTTGTTTTGAAAGGGGGCAAAGACGCGGTTGTTGTCTGTGGCTGTCTGAACGATGTCGTCGAATTGCGCCACGGTTTTGCAGGTGGGTTTTTCGCATACGACATGGGAACCCGCTTTGAGAGCGGCAATGCTGGCGACGGGGTGCAGGGGCTGGTGCAGGGCATTGACAAAGAGGTCAAATCCACCTGCTTTGATCATGTCTTGCCAGTCTTCATAAGCTTCGGCTCCAAATTGTTCGCGGGCATCGCGCCTGCGCTCGGACAATTGATCGGCTACGGCTACAATTTTGAATTTGTCGGGCATCTGGTTCAATTGTTTGGCATGGATGTTGTATCCACTGCGACCCTGACCGCCGATAGCGACGCGGATGATGTTGTCGTTGGACATGTGCGTTCCTTTGTGAGTTGAGTTTTTACTATTTTTGTTTGGGAGAGATCAAATGTAATAGGCTATTGAAGATGCTGTCAACCGATTTCTAAAAAAAGAAAGACCGCGAGATGTTTCGACTCGCGGTCTTTCTTTTTAATGCGTTATACATGCTATTCTGTCACCTTCGGCAACAGATCGTATTTGACCCAGCCATTATCTGGATCAATCTCGAGTGCTTTTTCAAAAGCCTCTCGCGCAGGATCTTTCTCATTGCGGTCCATATACGCGATGCCCAGCCAGGCATAGGTCTCGCTGTGTCCCCAGACGGGATGGATGGGATCGGTCGGTTTTTCTCGGGCAAAAAGTTCTGCGGCGCGCTGGAATCCTTCCATTGCCCGTTCTTTGCTTCCACCCCACATTTTGGGCGTGTTAAAAGCGCCGATGGCCGCGCTCAGGACTACGCGCGGATTGTCGGGTGCGAGTTGTTCGGCTTTTTTTAGGAGATTACCGGATTTGGGTCCGAGGAATATGCCTTTAATTCCACTCAGGCTGATTTGTCGTCCGTACACGCTTGATAGTAGTGCATAGACTTCGGCAGCGATCGTTTTGGCATCTTCTCCAGAGGCTTCTTTTCGGGTGGCTCCTTCCAGATGCTCAGCCGCTTCTTTGAGGTGCTTGGAGGCCTGGTCTTTGTTCTTTTTGCCTTGAGCTAAGAGATAGTTGGCGATGCGGTAGTCGGTGAGGGCGATGTAGTAATGGCTCCATGCCGATAGGCTTTTATCAGCCAGAGCGCGTTCGAATGTCGCCCGGGCGGTGTACATTGCATCGAGATTGTTCTCGTTTATACCCTGTTGAAGGATATTTTTGCCGCTGGTGAGGAGGCTGGCGGCGGGTTGTGCGGACTCGTCGGATTTGGCAGTCGGCGGACCGGAATTTTGCTCATGGGTTGATTGCCGCGCAACCGCACATCCGAGTTTGGTGAAGATGATGAGGGAGGCGATGAATGCGAGTAAAATGTATTGCATGGCTGTTCTCCTGAGTCTATGGGTTCAAAGTGACGGTGGCACCGAAGTAGATGGACCGGCGAAAGGTGGTGGTGCGGGGCTGGCGTTGGCTGTAGTCTATAGAGTAGTCGTAGCCGAGCACATTGGCGCGGTTGAGCAAATTGTTGATTGCCAGATAGAAGATGATCTGGTGATTCGCGCCAAAGGGCAGCAAATAGCTCAGTTGCCCATCTACTTGCCGAAAGGATGGTAGCCGTTCTGAGCCGACGGGCCCTTCGATGGGCAGGTAGTAGTTCTGGCCTGCTACGGGAATTGCGCCCACTATTGGGGTGATGGGGCGACCCGTGGCATACTTCACGGTCAGGCCGCCGCTGAGGTCGTCTATGAGCCGCATTTTTGCGACGAGTGTCAGGTTGTGCGTGATGTCATAAGGCGATGGGGCTTCTTCGTAGTGCGTCTCTGATCCGATGTGGCGCACCTGCAAACGGCGCGATCTCAGCAGGCTGTAGGCCATCCAACCGCTGAAGCGCGTGCTGAGAAAATCGCCGCGTTTGAGGAAGAGGTCTAAGCCAGAGGCACGGCCTTTGCCGTCATTGGAGAGATTCAGGTCGGGATGATCCAGTACGAGGTTGCGGTAGGGTTTGTGGTATGCCTCCAGCCGCACCATGAATTGGTCGCGTTCGTGGTGCAGGCCGATGATTCTGTGTTGGGCGCGTTGAGGTCTTAGCCTGGGATTGCCACTGGTGGCGTTGTATTTGGATGGGTCGGGGAATTGGTGATAGATGCCCCAGGCGAGGCGTGCATCTGTGTGTTCGGTGAACTGGTAACGCGCAGATATGCGCGGGTCGATGGCAAACTGGTTGTTCAGGCTGTGGTGATCGGCGCGTGTGCCGAGATTGACCGCGATGCGGCGGGCAGATTCAAAGTCGATTTCAAAGTAGGCACCCACGCGCCGGGCACCGTAGGAGGTATCGAGTTCAAAGATCTCTGCCTGGGGATCGAATATATCGCCTTGAGGTATGCTGCCTATGAGTCGGTTGTTCGTGTGTTCGATTTCACCGCCGAGGCGCAAGAAGGCAGATGAGGTGAGGGCGCGTTCTATGTCTGTGCGGAGTTTGAGGGTCAGGTCGCGGGGCGAGAAGTCCAGATTGCCCAATTGTTTTCGCGCTGTGTGGTGGTTGAGCGAGGCGCTGGTCTGCATGATCCAATGGGCGAATACGTCTGTCCACTCGAGGTTGTGCAACGCGCTGTTGGTGCTGCCTTTGTATATGCCGTCAAAGGAGGGTTCTATAACGCGCACGCCCAGGCGGTCGCTTGCGTTGAAGCTGAAGAATTTGAGGCGCCCGGTCGGTGAGTACTGGTAGATCAGATTGAGGTTGCCGTCGTGCCCGCGCGGCGTGGTGGTGAATGCGCTGCTGTGGTGGTTGACGCGAAATAAGAGATCGGTAAAGCTGAGGTTGCCGGTGAAGCGTACGCCCAATTTGTCGGATATAAGGGGCAGGTCGAGGCCGAGAGAGCCAGCGGCGAGGCCCAGGTTGAGCGTGTAGCTTTTCTGCACGGGCATGTTCTGGGTTTCCATGGACAGGACGGCGGAAAGCGCGTTGCCATAGCGCGCGGGAAATCCGCCTGTGGAAAAGACCGTGCCCTGTACCATAAAGGGAGAGATGGTGCCGAAGACGCCGCCGGTGGGCGATTCGTATTTGTAGGGGTGTACGACTGTGGCTTGTCCGAGCAATATGACGGTTTCGCTTACGTCGCCTCCGCGCACAAAGAGGCCAGCGCCGTCATCGACGGTTGCGACGCCGGGAAAGGTTTTGAATGCGCGGAATATATCTGCGGAAGCGCCAGGTGTTGTCACGACATCCAGAGGGGAGAGGGTGACGGTTTCGTCTTCTCCTGTGGTATAGGTACTTGCCGTGACAGTGGTTTCGTCGAGTTGGATGAGGGCGAGGCGCAGGATCAGGCGAACGGTTGTGGTATCGCCTGGCGTTAGATGCAGGGTCTGCTGAGCGGGTTCATAGCCGATAAAGGATGCGTGCAATTTGTATTTGCCCATGTGCTGTGTGGAGAATGCAAAGCGGCCGTCGCGATCGGTGATTGCGCCGTCGAGCGTGCCCGTGATTTGCACGTTGACATAGGCTACTGGGCGATCTGTTTCGTCGATTACCTGGCCCTGAATAAAGGCGTGATTCTGTGCAAGGGCGGGCATAGCGAAAGACAGAAGGAGGAGGACCATTGCCCATTGCGTTTTGTATGTGGGGAGATGTTTCATGTTTGTACGCCTGTTAGTCAATGCCAGCACTGCGGATTACGGTTTGCAGGGCTTTTACGTGTGTGGTTAAAGACTCGCGGCCTTTTTCCGTGAGGCTGTACCAGGTGACGGGTTTTCGGTTTTCGAATCGCTTGTCAATATCGACATAGCCCATGTCTTCCAGTTTTCGCAGGTGCGCGCCCATGTTGCCGTCGGTTTCTTTTAGCAGTTGTTTCAAACTGGTAAAGGTCATGGCGTCGGTGTCGGCGAGGAGTACACAGGCGCCGAGCCGAGACCGGTGTTCCAGTAGTTTGTCCAGTTGGGCAAGGCTATCGGAGGTGTTAGACGGTGCTTTTTTCATGAGGTTTCATCCATAGGGCACTGATGATAATGCTGGCGGCTATGGCCAGACCGGTCATGGTCCAGGGGTAAGGCGCGAGATAGTCAACAGCAGGGGCACTCACGATGCATACGACGCCGGGCAGAAGAAAGCGACGGTCCAGATACAGACCGCCCAGGTACCAGGTGACACCAACGATTAGAGTCATGAACTGGCCCATCACCCAGCCATCCAGGCCGTGTCGCAAGGCAATGAACGCAATAGCGTAAGTCGTAAAAAACAAACTGCCCCAGTGCAGGACGTGCTTAGTCCTATCGCTGCGTTTTGCGATGCCCTCCGCCCACTTCGCCCGCACTCCGATCCAGATGCTGATCAGGAATCCGGTGAAGGTCGCAATGGGCCAATAGAGGTGGCTCACTTGGGGACGAAAATCGTTGAGCACAGAACCGGCGACGAAGATGATGGCCCAGAGCAGGGCTATGGCTATGGAGTTGTATTGCCTCCTATCGCGTTTTTCAACGGCTTCGCGGACGAAGGCCATGTCCTCTTCAAATTTTTGCGTGGGTTGCATTTGATTCCTCCTTTAACAGATTTTAGAGTTCTCTATTTTTTAGAGTTATTTAAGAAAATAGAGTAAATGATCTCGCTTGTCAACTTTTTTTTCGCCTGACAGATTGCTCTGTCAAATAAGTTTATTGCATAAAGCCACTGGACGCCTGCTTAAAACATGCAGGCGTGACGACAGCAGGTGTCATTGCGGCATGGTGTTGAGCCGCAATCCAGTCAATCAGAAAAGTATATTAGCTAATTTTTTTGACGGACCAGATTATCGGGTCAAATAAATTTCTGTCTTCAATGCGCTGTTGTTGTCGCCGCCAATGCCACCGGCATTTAAGCCGCGTGTGTACATCATCCAGTG
>JAPOXY010000006.1 GCA_026706845.1 Gemmatimonadota bacterium | reverse complement strand
CAGCTACGAATCGGGTTTGGGCAACACAGTCAACCTCCTCGTTGGAATTGTTGGCTTATTCGCTGTTTTGGAGGATATAAAGAGATTAAAACGCCGTGTCAAACAAGTTTAATAATACTTGTATAAACCATTGAAATTATTTATATTTACAGCGCGATTGGATTTTAAATTGTATTTTGGAGTAAAGCGATGGGGATAGTGTGCGTAATATAATTCCCAATTCCCATTCAGAACTGCTAATACCTGAGATAGAGAGACACAGCTTTCAACACGACATTTGGGGCATGTGACGGAAAATGGACAGAATTTGGCGATGGATATTTCCGCTCCTGTTAATCGGATGTCAGGATCATCTGACAACGATCTCTGGTCCAACGATGGGAACGACGTTTCAGGTCAAAATCGTCCAAAAAGACCAAACTCTTGACGCGGATGTATTGGACCGAGAAATCAACGTGCGATTAGAAGAAGTCAATCGTCAGATGTCCACTTATCAGGACAACTCCGAAATCACCCAATTCAACCGCTCGCCTTCAACAGACTGGTTTGCAGTCTCATCGGACTTTGCTTATGTTTTACACATCGCGCGTGAAATCAGCACCTGGTCCGATGGCGCGTTTGACGTCACCATTGGGCCGCTGGTCAACCTGTGGGGTTTTGGACCCAACGCCATCCCCGATCGCGTACCATCGCCTGACTCAATACAAGCTCACAGAACACTGGTCGGATACGAAAAAATTCACATTGACCTATCCGCTCCCGCAATAAAAAAAGAAATCCCTGAAATCTATTGCGACTTATCTGCAATAGCCAAGGGATATGGCGTAGATCGCATAGCGAGTTATCTGGACAGCTTGGGCATCAATCGCTATTTTATTGAAATCGGTGGCGAACTGCGAACAAAGGGCCACAACCACCTGAAACAACTCTGGCGGATAGGTATTGCGAGTCCAGCCGGACAGGGCGAACTACAAAAAGCACTTGCCTTGCACAACCTGTCCATGGCGACATCGGGCGATTACCACACTTATTTTGAACGCGACGGCGTGCGGTATTCCCACACTATTGACCCGCGCACAGGACGGCCCATAACGCATGCCCTGGCCTCCGTAACAGTACTACACACAAGTTGCGCCTATGCCGATGGGCTGGCCACAGCGATCAATGTAATGGGACCGGAAAAGGGATTTGCATTTGCCGAAAAACGCAACCTCGCCGTATTTATGATTGTAAGACATGGAGATGGATTCGTGGAAAAAATGACGGATAGTTTTGAGGCATTGCTCAAATAAGGACTCTACCATGGAAACCATATTAACAGCGACGATCTTTCTCATCATAGCATTTGCGTTCATGGCAGGTGCGTTGACATTTGCGCAGTACAAAAAAAAGCAGCAGAGTTGTTGTGGCGATGTCTTAGAACCCCCTGAACAGAGTTCCGACGAGGACTCCGCCTGCTTTACATGCCCACGTCGCAAAAAAGCGCAAAAAGATCAGAACACCGTCTCCATTGCGGAAAAAGTGTGACAGTCACCTCAACGGAGGATGCCAGTCGAGTTGTCCTTCTTGAACGCGGCAGCGGGTCTCGCAGAGATTGTCATTCCGGTCTTTGTAAATAACCTTCCACTCAATGCGTTTTAATGCCAGCAGATCCTGATGCTCATTCACCTGAATATCCCTCACCACGCGCTCAATACTCACAACCCGCCCTTCAATCTTATAAACAGACAGGCGAATCTGCGTCACATAGCGATTGCGCCAAACAAAATAATAGAGAAAAAATCCAAAAACGAGTGCTGTGAACAGATATGCGATCAAAATAGTTGACACAGGCTGTACCTTTCTGTTAAATCTGGGATTGCAGTATCTTAAAATAAGACGTAACGCGATATTTCGCTTGATTTTTTGCGTTAAAAAATATTAAATAGAATAGTTTGCACATCCCCCATTCGAGCGAACGAATGGGTTTTTTGTGCCTTTCCCGATTGCGTTCCACCTGTGGGGCTGGGCGGTGTACTCCCCTCTTACGTCTTACATCTCACCGCTTTTCATCCGAGGTTTATATGCGTTACATCTTTATCTGCATCTTTTCATTCACCCTCTGGCTGCTCTGGTCTGGACATTATACGCTTGAACACACGCTGGTCCTCGCCATGGGTATATTGTCCTGCGCTTTTGTCGTTTATCTGGCGGGTCGTCTGGATATTATAGATGAAGAAGGGATCCAGATTAATCTGGCCCGACACCTGATTGTGTATATTCCGTGGCTGGCCTGGGCCATTATCAAAGCGAATATCGACGTGGCAAAACGCATTTTGAATCCCAGATTGCCCATTGCCCCGCGCATAGTGCGCGTAACGGGAACGCAAAAAACCGATCTCTGTCGCGTCATTTTTGCCAATTCAATAACCCTGACCCCCGGCACTGTATCACTCGACCTGGACGAAGAAGATATTGTGGTACATGCCCTGACAAAAGAAGCCGCTGACGATGTACAGAGCGGCGATATGGACCGCCGCGTGACGACGGCACTGGAGCAATGAGATGTTTATTGCGGCAATGATCGGCATATTGGTCACCATGGCACTGGCACTTTGCCGCGCCCTATTGGGACCAACTGTGTACGATCGCATCCTATCGGTAAATATGTTTGGCACCAAAACCGTATTATTTATTGCTGTACTCGGATTTTTAACTGACCGCCCCGATTTTCTGGACCTCGCCCTGATTTATGTATTGATCAACTTTATCGGCACATTGGCCGTTCTAAAATTTGTGACCTATAATGACCTTGGTGCCGATCCGGAAAAATAAAAAAGGAAAAACCACTGGATTGCGGCTCAACACCATGCCGCAATGACGGCTTTCAGATACAGCACCTGATTTGCTGACCGCTAAACAGGACCCAAACACCATGACGATTATCGATATATTGAGCTGGATTTGCCTCATCCCGGGATGTATTCTGTGCATGATAGGCGGCCTGGGGCTGTTGCGCTTACCCGATTTTTACAGCCGCATGCACGGCGGTGGCATTACCGACACACTGGGGGCGGGCCTCGTTCTCATAGGATTGATGTTTCAGGGCGGCCTGACAACGGTCACAGTAAAACTGGTGATGATTCTGGTGATATTACTCATCACCAGCCCCACATCGACCCACGCGGTAGGCAAAGCGGCATTTACGTCGGGCCTCAAGCCTTTTTTAAGCGACCCCGACAACAAAGGGAAAAATGAGCATGACTGAAATACTGGACATCGCCCTGCTGTCTTTTATGATCGTACTCGCGATTGCGGTTTCCCGAATGCACAATTTGTTTATGGCCGCAGTGATGCTGGGCATATTCAGCTTCCTCGCGGCTATCGTATTTACATTGCTCGACGCCGTCGATGTCGCATTTACCGAAGCGGCTGTCGGAGCAGGCGTATCAACCGTGCTCTTGCTGGGCACCCTATCATTGACCACGCGCGAAGAAAAAATTATCAAAAAAAATAATGCATTGGCACTGCTCGTGGTGCTCGTTACGGGCAGCGCACTTATTTACGGCACACTGGACATGCCGATGTTCGGCGACCCCAATGCGCCCGTTCACACACACGTTGCCGATCGCTATATTGAAAAATCGGGAGAAGAAATGGGAATCCCCAATATTGTAACATCGGTATTGGCGAGCTACCGGGGATACGATACACTGGGTGAAGTAGCCGTGATTTTTACAGCCGGTATCGGCGTAATATTGCTCCTGGGGCATATCAGGCGCAAGGAGGACAAGCAGTGAGACATCAGAGTATTCCCCGCGTAGTGGGCAAGTGGTTCATTCCTCCGATACTGTTATTCGCGCTCTACGTGCAATTTCACGGCGACTTCGGACCCGGAGGAGGATTTCAAGCTGGTGTGATTTTTGCAGCAGCAGTAGTCCTCTACACGCTAATTTTTGGCCTGCAAGCCGCAAAAAAAATTGTAAAACCCCGCATCATTGAAACGCTCGTCTCACTCGGCGTCTTGCTCTATGCGGGCACGGGATTGGTCTCCCTATTTCTCGGTTACAATTTCCTGAATTATACTGCTCTGGATCCGGAACATGCATCGCACGGACAACATCTGGGCATCTTTCTGGTCGAACTCGGCGTGGGTATTACCGTGGCCGCAGTGATGATAGCCATCTTTTTTTCTTTTGCAGGCCGGAGGCGATTGCGATGATCTCCGTCGGATTATTCAACTATTGGGCCTGTATGGTCTTGATGATGATTGGATTGTACACCGCAATTGCGCGTCCCAATCTCATCAAAAAATTGATTGGCCTGAGTATCTTTCAGGTTTCGGTTTTCTTGCTCTATATCACCGTGGGAAAAGTAAGCGGCGGTACTGCGCCCATTTTGGAAGAAGGTATTGAAGTGTATTCCAACCCATTGCCCCATGTACTCATCCTGACGGCAATTGTCGTGGGCATCGCAACCCTCTCCCTGGGATTGGCACTCGTCGTGCGAATTGGAGAAGCTTATGATACAATTGAGGAAGATGAAATCATAGAACAGGACCGCGTGAATGATTGATATGCATCTGCCCATATTGTTGATCGTTGTCCCCCTTGTATCGGCCCCCTTATGTGTGTTATTGCGGCAAAAAACGCTGGTGTGGGCTTTTGCATCTCTCGTGTGTTTGGCCTCTCTGGGCATAGCATCTATGCTGCTCATCCGCGTGCTCGAAGAAGGCGTGATCTCGTATGCCATAAGCGGATGGATTGCCCCCTGGGGCATTGAATACCGCGTCGATACGATCAACGCTTATGTGCTGCTGCTGGTTTCGATCATCGCCGCCGTGCTGACGTTTTTTGCACTGCCGAGCGTGGTAGATGAAGTCGCCGGTAAGCAGCATTATTTATTTTACACAGCTTATTTGCTCTGCCTCACCGGATTGATGGGCATTACAATCACGGGCGACGCGTTTAACGTCTTTGTATTTTTAGAAATATCATCGCTATCGTCCTATACCCTCATCGCCATGGGACGCGACCGGCGTGCACTGACCGCGTCCTATCAATACCTCCTCATGGGCACATTGGGAGCCACGTTTATTGTCATCGGCATCGGACTGATGTACATGATGACCGGCACTCTGAATATGTTTGATCTATCCGGGCGATTGCCCGCCATGTTCGAAACCCGCACAGCAATGGTCGCATTCGCCTTCTTAACCGTGGGCATGTTAATCAAACTGGCGATGTTCCCCCTGCACATGTGGTTGCCCAACGCCTATTGCTACGCGCCATCTTTAGTCACGGCTTTCCTGGCTGCAACAGCGACAAAAGTATCCATCTACGTATTTCTGAGATTCACATTTACCGTATGGGGTGCCGAATTTGTATTTGAAAAACTCAACCTCGATGCCTTTTTAATCCCCCTATCCCTCATCGGGATTTACGTGGCATCCCTATCCGCCATTTACCAGACCAATGTAAAGCGATTATTGGCTTATTCGAGCGTGGCGCAAATCGGGTACATGATGCTGGGCATCGGCTTTGTTTCCATAACCGGATTGACCGGCGGGATTGTTCACCTGTTTAATCACGCCCTGATGAAAGCCGCCCTATTCTTGGCCGTAGGCTGCGTGGTATTGCGCCTCGGATCATCTGACCTCGCCGACTGGAAAGGAATTGGGCGACGCATGCCCGTAACAATGGCGGCTTTTGTACTGGCGGGTCTGAGCTTGATCGGCGTGCCTTTAACCGTGGGCTTTATCAGCAAATGGTATTTGATCCTGGCCGCGCTGGAAGCCGGATGGTGGCCCGTAGCACTGCTGGCCCTGCTCAGTTCTCTACTCGCCGTAGTATATGTGTGGCGCGTCGTTGAAGTGGCCTATTTTCAGAAAGCCGATGATGATTCCAATATAAAGGAAGCGCCGTTAATGATGCAGATCTCCCTGTGGATTTTGACAGGAGCGACATTGTATTTTGGCATACAAACGGACTTAACCGTCAACGTGGCACAACGCGCCGCCGGATTATTGCTGGGGGTAACGCCGTGAGTGGATCAACCGCCATACTCCTATCCATTGCGTTACCGCTTCTGGGCATGCCCTTTATTGCACTGACCTCGCGCAGCCCCAATGTGCGCGAAGCCATAGGATTGATTGCGGCTGTATTGACCTTTGGCACAGTCATTTCACTCCTGCCTTCGGTAATGGACGGCGCACAGCCCGCCGCGCATGTCATAGACGTAATGCCGGGCCTATCACTGGCATTTCAGGTAGAGCCATTGGGTATGATATTTGCCCTGATCGCGTCGGGTTTATGGATTGTCACCACGATCTATGCTATCGGGTACATGCGCGGACACCACGAAGAAAATCAGACGCGGTTTTTTGTATTCTTCGCATTTGCGATCTCGGCTGCTCTGGGCGTGGCTTTTGCCCGCAACATGTTCACTCTCTTCATCTTTTACGAGATATTGACCCTATCGACATATCCGCTTGTAACGCACCACCGCAGCGAAGAAGCCATGCGCGCCGGGCGAATTTACATGGGCATCTTGATGAGTACTTCCGTGGGATTCTTGTTGCTGGGCATGGTATGGACATGGCAATTGACCGGCACGCTGGAATTTGCGCCGGGCGGTATTCTAACCGGAAAAGCGAGCGAAGGCATTGTAATCGTCCTGCTCGGTCTCTATGCCTTTGGAACCGGAAAAGCGGCTTTAATGCCACTCCACCGATGGTTGCCCGCGGCAATGGTTGCGCCTACGCCTGTCAGCGCATTGCTACACGCCGTAGCAGTAGTAAAAGCCGGCGTATTTACGATAATGAAAGTGGTGATCTACCTCTTTGGCACAGAGTTGCTTTCGGACGCGGGTCTCAGTGAATGGTTGACCTATCTCGCTGGCTTCACCATTCTGGTAGGATCGCTGGTAGCCATGACCAAGGACAACCTGAAAGCGCGACTGGCGTACTCCACAATCAGCCAGTTATCCTACATCGTGCTGGGCGCGTCGCTTGCAAATGACCTGGGTGTACTGGGCGGCAGCATGCACATCGTAACGCACGCCTTTGGCAAAATCACCCTGTTCTTCTGTGCCGGTGCCATCCTGGTGGCCCTGCACAAAACAGAAATCAGCGACATGAAAGGCATTGGACGGCAGATGCCATTTACCATGTTCGCCTTTTTGATCGGCTCTCTAAGCATCATCGGAATTCCGCCTTTTGCGGGCGCGTGGAGCAAGTGGTATCTGGTTATGGCTTCTATTGAAGCCCATCAATATGTGGCAGCAGGGGTATTGCTGATGAGTTCGCTACTCAACGTCCTCTATTTGTTGCCAATTCCCATCTATGCATTTTTTGCGTCCGCAACCAATGACCATCACGCAGACGGTCTGCACGAAGCACCGCTTGCATGTGTGATCCCCTTATCATTTACAGCCGTCGGCTGCCTGGTACTCTATATCTATCCCGAACCTGTTCTGAACCTGTTGCTTATGATCGGAGAGGTCATGCCATGAACCATCCCGAATCTCCAAAACAGAATGAACATCAGGGCCTTTTGGCCCATCTCGGAGCTGTGCGCTGGTTGATCCTGGGCTTTTTTGTTTGGTGTGCATTGTTGATCCTGACCGACCTCATCGTCCATCGACACCTGACTTTTGCCGAAGGCGAGTTGCCAATTGAAGGCCGATTTGGATTCTACGCCATCTACGGATTTGTCGCTTATTTATTAATCGTCTGGGGCTCCATACTTTTAAGAAAAAAACTGCTACGGTCGGAGGACTATTACGATGAGTGAGGTTCATCCCGCACTGATCCTGCTGGCGGGCGGCCTGCTTTTATTTTGCATGCCAACCACACTGCGCCGCATCGCGTCGGTATGCTTGCCCGTGCTCGGATTTTTAAACCTGCTGACCATTGCCGATGGCACCCTGTGGCACATCACCTGGGGCGGCTACGAACTGACCGTACTGCGCGCGGACCGCTTGAGCATGCTATTTGGATACCTGTTCCATCTGGCGGCTTTTATCGGCGCAATTTACGCGCTACATCTCAAAGACCGGTTGCAGATCGGCACGGGATTGATCTACGCGGGATCGGCAGTTGGGGCGGTATTTGCCGGCGATCTGATCACGCTGTTTATCTTCTGGGAATTACTGGCGATCACATCGGTATTCCTCGTATGGGCGCGCGGCGGTGAGCACTCACTGCGGTCGGGAATGCGCTATCTGGTCATGCATATCTCCTCGGGATTACTACTCCTGCTCGGCGCGGTATTCTACTATTTAAACACAAAATCCCTCGCCTTTGATCACATCGGACTAAATGAGGGACATCACTACCTGATATTTTTCGCCTTTGGAATCAAATGCGCCTTTCCCCTGCTCCACAACTGGCTGATTGACGCCTATCCAGAATCCACACCCGTGGGCACGGTATTTCTGAGCGCATTTACCACCAAAGCCGCTGTATATGCCCTCGCGCGCGGATTTGCCGGCGAAGACCTGCTCATCTACATCGGCGCCATCATGACCATCTTTCCGATATTCTACGCAGCCATCGAAAACGATATGCGCCGCGTATTGAGCTACAGCATGATCAACCAGATCGGATTTATGGTCGCGGGCATTGGCATCGGAGGCGCACTGGGCATTAACGGCGCAGTATCGCATGCATTCAATGACGTGCTATTCAAAGGACTGCTATTCATGTCCATGGGCGCTGTCTTATTTTCCAGCGGACGCATCAATGCCTCAGACCTGGGCGGCCTTTACAAGTCCATGCCCTGGACCTGTGCCTGCTGTATTATAGGCGCCGCATCCATATCCGCAATACCCCTGTTCAACGCGTTTATCAGCAAATCCATGGTCATGCAGGGCGTTGCCGACAGTGGCGCTGTGACAATCTGGCTGGTGCTCTTATTTGCATCGGCGGGCGTGCTTCACCACGCAGGCGTCAAAATCCCATTTTTTTCCTTCTTCGCGCACGACTCCGGAATTCGCTGTTCCGAAGCACCCCTCAACATGCGGATCGCCATGACGATCTCAGCCATACTCTGTATCGTCATAGGCTCCTATCCACCGCTGCTCTACAACTTATTGCCGTATCCCGTAGATTACGTGCCCTATACCACGACTCATGTCGTGCTCCAACTTCAACTGGTCTTCTTTGCAGTACTGGCATTTGTGATCTTGATGTTGACCAATGAAATCGACGCATCCCTGGAAACCCGAAAAAAGCACGGTATCGTCGGAATACTGATATTGATAGGCAGGCACCCTCCCGAATTGCCCGGTGTAAATCTCGACTTCGACTGGATTTACCGACGCGCTTTACCCAGTGGTATTCGCGCCATCGTCCGCACAGGCGGACCGCTCGTCAATGCCTTTTTTCAGAATGGAAAGGCGGTGGTTCGAAAACTCATTGCGGGCGTTCAGAAACAACACAATAATAGGGGATTGTTTGGCCGCTCGTGGTTATCGCAAAGCAATGTGCTCATCGCGATTATTTTTCTGGCAATTTATCTGATTTATTATTTTTAAAAACCGTTTACACATTTGAAACATTAGACGTATTTTTGTGTTTTATTTTTGTTTTTTTTATTTTTAAGAAATCCCGGTGAAACATCACTATCATATATTTTATAGAAAGGAGAAAATGGAAAACTAATAAAGTATCAAAATCCAAAATATGGTCTGTGTGTACGCCACAAAATTTTGCATACAGGTCATAAATGCATCACTGTGTATAAACTCATCAGGAGGGACTTATGAAGAAATTATGTGGCATTTTGCTTGCAGGAATTTTTTTAATCGCCCCCGCAAATGCGCAGATGTCGGTCGGTATTACTCTGGATAGCTATACGGGATATATTTGGCGCGGTTATGTGCTCGGAGCCGATGACAAAATTGTGGCCCAGCCGGGTATTGAGGTGGGATTCGGTGAAACGGGTTTGTCATTAGGCGCGTGGGGATCGTGGTTTGTGCAAGACCGCGTTGATGACAGGAATCCCGATACACAAACCCAAAATGTCGATGAACTCGACTTTTATGCCGACTATTCGAGATCCTTGAGCGAGGACATGGGCCTGGGCGTTTCCATCGGTTATATCCAATACGTATTTCCCAGTGCAGATGAAGACTCAAATCTCTCGCAAGAAGCTTATATTGGGCTTTCTCTGGATAACGCCATATCACCTGCACTGACATTTTATTACGATTTTGGTCTGGTCGAGGCCTGGTATGCGTCTTTGTCGGGTGGCTATGACATTCCGCTCGGCTCAGAAGATGGGCAAGTGTTGAGCATCGGTGCAAGTGTTGCCATGAGCAATTACGTATTAGATGAAACGGGTGCTAATAAAATAGGTTTTAACGATGTCACGGTTACGGCTTCTCTCAGTTGTAATGCCTGCTCAATTTCGATTGCGCCAACCATTGGATTTTCTTATGCCGATACAGAAATCAACCCCGACAACCACACCATTTGGGGGGGCGTGAGCATCGGATTTGGGCAGTAAGCTATTCAATTCTCGACCCGGGTCGGCATTTCTGGTTTGCTTCGTGGCGTGGTTAATCAGATGCGACCAGGCGAGAGGGGGAGACCTTTTGAGGTCTCCCCTTTTTTTACTCCCAAATAGTATATAGATGTCCCAAAATCAAATCCGCTGCAATGGTAAAAACGCGATCTCCGCAAACGATGAGATCGGCATATTTGCGGGACGGTTCGACATAAGCATCGTGCATGGGGCGCACAGTTTCGAGGTATTGAAGGGTAACGGATTTGGGGGTGCGCCCGCGTTCATCGACATCGCGGTTAATGCGACGAATCAGGCGAATATCTGGCGGTGTATCCACAAAAATTTTCAAATTCAGGACATCGCGCAGTATTTGTTCGACCAACAGGAGAATGCCTTCCACAATAATAATGGGGCGAGGACATATCTCAAAGGTTCTACCAGTGCGGATATGGGTGGCAAAATCGTAAGTGGGTATCGAGACGGTTTCCCCACGAGATAATGCCTGAAGGTGTTGGACCAGCAAATCTGTCTCGAGTGCATCGGGATGATCGAAATTGATTTGCCCGCGCTGGTCTGCCGGGATATGGGAAAAATCGCGATAGTACGCATCGTGGGCAATGCTTAGAGCACGATCATCGCCGAGATGATCAAAAAGTATGTGGGCAAGTGTGGTCTTACCCGCGCCAGTGCCTCCGGCAATACCAACGATGTAGGGCTTGCAAATTTTTTGGGGCATGTATATTATCCCTGAATGCCGTTTAGGGGACAACTCTTGTGCCATCCCCTTATCAAAGGATACAAACAAATGCACATTGTCGAAACAGATTTAGAAATTCAGCGCGAACCATTCGCGCGGCCCTTTGCGTTTAAGGGATCGGCTTTTCACGAAAAGTGGAATCTCGTCGTGCGCTTAAAAGATGCCGATGGGTATGAGGCTTTTGGGATAGGTGGTTTGGCAGTACTGTGGTCAGACGCAGCCGTATTTGCTGCACATACGGAAATGGGCGGCAATTTGCTTCAGGCATCTCTCCTGGAATTCGCCCTACAGCACATCAAGGGGAAAGAATTTTCCGACCCCCTGGCATTGTTCGACACCATTGAAAACGACGTCTTTTCTTATGCCAAAGCGATCACAGGTCAGGGGGATTTGCGCCGAACATTTGCGCTAATTGCACTGGTAGCACTGGACAACGCCGCCTGGACCTTGTATGCAAAGCAGAAGAAATTGGCGACCTTCGACGCCTTAATCCCGGAAAAATTTCGCTCATTTTTATCCCATCGCCAATCGCATGTCGCGCTTGTCCCCGCAGTGAGTTATACCCTGCCTATAGATGAATTGCGGGCAATTTTAGATAGCGGGGCGTACATACTAAAAATCAAAATTGGGCATCCGGGAGATGAAGCCGAAATGTTAAAAACAGACATGGCCTGTCTGTCGCAGATTCACAGTCTGGCACGTCGGTATGAAACGGAGATGACCGATTCGGGACAGGTGCTCTATTATCTCGATGCCAATGGTCGTTATGGCGAAAAAAACAGCATGGCGCGCTTATTAGATCATGCGGACAATGAAGGTATGCTGGATCGCATTGTCCTGATTGAAGAACCCTTTTCTCGCCCAGCAGATATCGATGTACACGGCTTGCCTGCCCGTTTTGCAGGCGATGAAAGCATCGAAACAGTTGTGGATGTACACACCCGTCTGGAGCAGGGATATGGCGCTATGGCGATCAAGCCCGCGGGTAAAACCCTCTCATTGGCTTTTCGCATGATAGAAGCAGCGAAAAATAGTGTACCGTGTTTTGTGGCGGATAATGCGTGTGTACCCGTGCTGGTGGAATGGAACAAAAATGTGGCCGCGCGATTGCCCGCATTTCCCGGTGTGAAAGGGGGACTGATGGAATCCAACGGCCCGGAAAATTACAGAACATGGGATCGCATGCTCTCGGAATATGCCCTGCCCAATGCATCGTGGTTGCGACCCAGAGGTGGTGCATTTGTGTTGGATAAGAACTACTACGAGCAAAGCGGAGGGATTTTTGAAGAACCTGCTGTGTACACGCGATTATTTAAAAAATAAGATGTTCGCGCTTGTATTTTTATGCATCTATAAATACAAACGTATGTCTTTCTTATACTAACTATACAATCTGAACCTGGGCCGATTTGAAGTTACACCTGTCGGAAAAGATGTGTTGGGAACACATTGGGCTGTGGATAGGATGATTTGACACACAATATCTGGCGCATACCAGATGAAACAAAAAAGTAATCTTGACTTAATAAAAACAATGGCTTATTTTAAGCCCGTTCTTGTGGCAAAAACTCGTCAACTCCCCCTGAGTCAAGCAGGTGACCCCGATTCCCCATCGGATTTTCTCAGTCATTTGTGAATAGCTTATCTGAACTCCCCGTTCCAATTTTTCTACCATATATTTGAGTTAGTGAACTCGCTATTACTGATTTACCCCTTATCAACACAGGTTTGGTTTTGACATGTTAAAACCCGGGGGCGAGTTGACTCAACGTAGCCGGATTCTCTGCAGAATCATCTCTCCCAGGCTGTGTGAGTCGCCTGCCCCCGGGCTGATTTTAAGCGGTTTCTAAATTGTTTTATTTGTGGTAATTTTCACCTCTGATAATCGTAAAGGCGCGATAGAGTTGCTCGAGCAAGATAACGCGCGCCAATTCGTGCGGAAAGGTCATAGGTGAAAGTGACAAATGCCAATCTGCACGCGACAAAACTCGAGATGAAAGCCCAAAAGGGCCGCCAATGCAAAAAAAGAGGCGGCTTTTTCTTTGTACGCGCACATGGTTCAATCTTTTGGCTAAAATTTCAGAACGACACAATTTGCCAGACGGCCCGAGAGCAACCACAGTGGCATCTGGATGCAGCGCACTTAAAAGGCGATGGCCTTCTTTCTCAATAATATCAGACACGCGGACATTTTTGCCACCGCGTTCTTCGCGCACCTCAATCTCATCATAAGCGACATAGTGTTTCAGCCGTTTGATATAATTTTGTGCGGCGTCTCGATAACACGCGTCTTTGAACCTGCCCACAGTGACCAAAGTGATCTGCATATTTGCCATTATACTCAGATTTGATATGTTTTACAAGAAACTTGTTCACCGCCCCAAAAAACGGTATAATATCAGAATGCAAAAATTTTCTCTTATCCCCTTCTACGCGGAAGTGAACGCATGCTCTCTCGATTTTTGACATTTTTCACAATCTGCATACTATATGGATCGAGCAGTGCCGAGTTATACATGTCTGTCGATGATATCCAGCGCGGCATGAAAGGCGTTGGTCGCACGGTATTTCAAGGCACCCGCATCGACACATTCGGCGTCGAAGTATTAGGCGTTTTGCGCAATGTTTTTGGTCCAAAAAGCGACATGATTCTCGCCCGTCTGTCTGGCGGTCCCATGGCGCAAACGGGCGTCATCGCCGGCATGAGTGGCAGTCCGGTATATATCGAGGGCAAACTCGTCGGCGCAGTCGGCTACAGCATTGGTGCATTCGCCGAAGAGCCAATTGCGGGAATCACGCCAATTGGCGAAATGATGACGGTGCTCCAACGCACATCGCAGGACACCCTGTCGAATGCGACATTTGGATCTGCGCCGTGGGATGGACAAATCGCTGGCGTACAGGGCGGTGTGCTAAAACCCGTGGCTGTACCTCTAATGCTCTCGGGATTTGCTCAGCAAGTGGTCGTGGAATATCGCGGTGAATTGTCAAAATACGGCCTGTTGCCCATGCAGGGCGGCGGCGGAACAGACCCATCCCTATCTGTCGGTCCATTTGAACCGGGCGCGCCTCTGGGCGTGCAATTGGTTCGGGGCGATCTCAGTGTCACAGGTATTGGCACGCTGACGCATCGCGTGGATGATAAGGTAGTGGGATTTGGGCATCCCCTGTTATTTGGTGGTCGCACGGCGATGTCTATGACCGCAGCATTTATTCACGAAGTGATTTCCAGCCAGATGCTTTCGTTTAAGGTAGGCACTGCATCGCGACATATCGGCGTGATCTTGCAAGATCGCGCACCGGGCATTGCTGGCGTAATAGGATCTGAAGCAGAAATGATGCCAGTGCGTATCTCTGTCGTATCTCCCAACCACGACGCCTCGTTTAATATGGAGGTATTTCGCCACAGAGAATTGGGACCGTTGCTGGTGCGAATGGCTGTAGCGACCTCTGTTATCTCCGCTGAGAAATTGACTGGTGAAACCACTGTTGCAGGACAATTGACGTTGCATCTGCCCAAACGCGAACCCATAATCATAAAAAATAAGTACGCAGGTACTCAGGGACTTGGATTGGCAGTACTGGGCTTGACACAACCCCTTACACAAGTGATCCAGAATCCTTTTGTCGATGCCCGTATTGACTCGGCTATATTTCAATTATCCGTTGAGGAACGCACCCAAAGTGCGCGTATTAAAGGGCTGCGATTGGATCGTTCGCGTTACGAACCGGGCGATACAGTACACGTCTCTATTGCGCTGGCTCCGTTGCTGGGCAAGGGCGAGACCGTAAATGTCGCCTTGCCAATTCCCGGATTTATGACGCCAGGACGTTTGATATTGCAGATTGTGAATGAACGCGAACAGCGATTACAAGATATGAAACGCACTGCTTATCAACCCAAAACTCTGGATGAACTGATTGGTCTAATCGAGAAATCGGGGCGCAATGATGTACTCGTTGCGAGATTCATAGCTTCTCGCCCCAGCGTGACAATGGGTGGACGCGAAATCTCGGGATTGCCCACTTCGGTTCTGTCAGCACTATCACTGGCGCGTGGGTCAGATGTCGTGCAAAAATCACAGCAGTCGGTATATAGCCAAAAACATGTACGGACCAACTATGTATTGACCGGCAGTCAAACGGCGCTTCTGGTCGTGGGCAAAGACGGTAGTGCAACTTTTTCAGGCAGGAGAGGTTCGAGTGAAGAAAAAAGATAAAATATTGAGAGCAGGGATGACACATGTGCTGCTTTTCATCCTACTTGGAACAATCGCAAACGCAGTGTCTCCCAAAATTTGGCGAGAAGATTCACAGACGGCCTTCCTGAAGGGAGAACCCGATGGCGTGTCGCTCACGCGGGAAGGCACGGTTACATTGGCGCCATCCTATAAACGGGTAGCAGATACAGGTGAAGACTTTGTGTGGGCACTATCTGTAGATAAGGACAAAACCCTGTACATCGGAACCGGCAATAAAGGTCGAATTTACATGCTCAAACCCGACAGCGATCGGGCAGAACTGTTATTTGATGCCCCCGATTCCGCAACAGTTCACATTTTTAGCCTCGCCATTGGTGCAGATGGTGCTGTTTACGCGGGCACATCGCCGGGCGGACTGATTTATCGCATCGCCCCGGGACGAGAACCCACGGAATTTTGTCAGACAGGTGATCGCCACGTATTTGCACTAATCGCACGTCCAGACGGTAGCTTATACGCGGGTACAGGCGGTGATCAGGGGCGCATTTTGAAAATTGACAAACAGGGCAACGTCATCCCGCTCTACGCGAGCAAAGACCCCAATGTGGTATCGCTCGCGACAGGTGCTCAGGGCGAGCTCTATGCGAGCACAGATAACAGCGGACTGATTTATCGGATACGCGATCAGGGTAGTGCAGATGTGCTTTACGACGCCCGTGAAAAAGAGATTCACTCCCTGAGTGTAGCGCCAAATGGCACAATTTACGCAACAGCGATGGCGCAGAGCGGTCGGACAGAAGGAAATGGAAGAGAACAAAAAAGGTCAGATCAATCCGGCGCAACACTGTATGCGATCCGACCTTCGGGATTGGCAATGCGACTGTGGAACACCGATGACCCGATGTTATTGGATTCCGTAATAGATGCCGACGGAACAGTAAAAGTAGTTACGGGAAAACACGGGCGCGTGTACCGTGTTTGGCCCGATGGCAACGCCACATTGCTCGCAGAACTAAAAGATGTAAATCCCTGGGTTATGGTTGCCGCGCACAATAATGCAATGTGGATAGGATGCAGCGGATCAGGAGAAATTTATCGAATAGAAAAAGAATTTGCTGTGGAAGGACAACTCACTTCTGAACCCTATGACTTTGATCGAGTATCGCATTGGGGGCGCGTATCGTGGCAAAGCGAAACACCAGCAGAAACATCCGTCGCTGTTCAAACGCGGTCCGGCAACAGCGAAGAACCCGACGATACGTGGAGCGCGTGGTCAGAGCCAATCACCACATCGGGAAAACCCATTACCAGTCGCCCCGGGCGTTTTTTGCAATATCGGTTGATTTTGAAGACCCAATCAGAAGATGCGACACCACTGGTGCGTTCTATCAAACTCGCGGGCTTGCAGGACAATGTTCATCCCAGAATATTACGGGTTAAAGCCGAAGCCGACCAGTCTGGCAACGAAGGCGAAAATCCAGAATTTATGGAAAAAGGCGTGTGGAAAATCGATTGGACTGCCGGTGATGCCAACGACGACACCCTGATTTACACCCTGTATTTTAGAAGTATTGGCGAACCGCACTGGCGGCTGTTAAAAGATGACCTGAAGACCTCACATTATTTTTGGCACACCGAAGCTGTTCCCGATGGCACGGTCGAAGTTAAGGTCGTCGCATCAGACCGATTGGACAATCCCATCGAATTAACAGCCGAGGCAGTCAGCGCGCCCTTTGAAATTGATAACTCGGCTCCAACTGTGCAGTTGCACAACATAAGACAGATCGATAAAAAAGTACGCGTAACCGGATCAATTCAAGATGCTGCCACTGCGATTCACAAGGCAGCGTACTCACTCAATTCCGACGATTGGAAAGTGGTCTTTCCCACTGACCAGATATTTGATTCGCCGACAGAGACACTGAATTTCTCTATTCAAAATCTGAAAACCGGCTCTTATACACTCGTAGTAAAAGCGGAAGATGCACTGGGCAATGTGGGTGTTGGAAAAACCGTTTTTGAAGTGAAATAATGAACGAAAACGAAACCAAATATCGGTCAACCGGATTACCTTATGTCACCTTAAAGCTGGCGCAAACACTGGACGGCAACATCGCCACCTGCACGGGTGACTCGAAGTGGATCACATCAAAAGCATCGCGGGTGCGCGGGCATCAACTTCGCGCAGAGGCCGACGCGATTCTGGTCGGACGCGGCACAGTGATGGCCGACGACCCGGAATTATCCGTGCGACATGTCGATGGATGCAGCCCGACAAAGATCGTTCTGGACTCTCGGCTAAAAATCGGACTAAACGCCAAAATTTTTAGCGGAACACCTCCGATTATAGCAACAACTGAAGAAGTGTGCAAAAAACGGATAAAAGAACGAAAAAAAAAAGGAGCGCAAATCTGGCAATTGCCAGTAATGAATAGTCAAATAGATCTAAAGGCAGTCTTGCAAAAAGCCGCCCTATCGGGATTGCGACACATCCTGATCGAAGGCGGCAGTCGCGTGGCTGCATCGGCATTGCGCCTGGGTCTGGTAGATCGGATAGCCGCATTTGTCGCGCCCAAAATACTGGGTGCAGGCATACCCTCAATCGGATCCTTAAACATCACTTCAATAACCGATGCAATCGAACTTGAAAACGTAAAAGTCGAATCCATCGGCAATGATTTTCTGTTCACTGCGCGCGTAAAAAAAACGTCCAAAAACGGCTGAGCAACCATGTTTACTGGCATTGTAGAGGAAGTGGGAACGATTCGACATATTGAATCGCGCGCGGATTATCAGCGCACCACCATTGAAGCAAAGCAAGTCCTCAACGGCGTAAAAATAGGCGACAGCATTGCCATTGAAGGTGCGTGCCATACCGTCGTACATTTTGATGCCAACACATTTGTGATCGAATCAATAGCAGAAACACTGCAAAGAACCACATTGGGTGATTATCGCGTGGGCAACCGCGTTAATTTAGAGCGATCTTTAAAACTCGGCGACCGCCTCGACGGTCATCTCGTAGCCGCACACATCGATGGCGTGGGCCGCGTAAAAGACCGCACGGAATCTTCGGATCAAATCGTATTTGAATTTGAAGTCCCGTCTGACCTGGCTCCTTATATTGCCGAAAAAGGCTCTGTAACCGTCAACGGAATCAGCCTGACAGTGATTTCAGTAACAGACCGCACCTTTTCGATTGCGGCAATTCCGCACACACTAAAAGTAACGACACTATCGGAAAAATATCCGGGTGACGAGGTAAATATCGAAGTGGATATGATCGCGCGTTATCTGGAGCGCCTTTTACAATTGAAGAGTTGTTATCTACCACCTGAACATTCGGGAGATACGCTCACAGAAGATCGCATTCGGGCGATGATGAGCGACCAATAATTAAATATGAACAAAATCGCAACAATAGAAGACGCCCTCGAAGATATTCGAGCGGGCAAAATCGTCATTGTAGTCGATGACGAAGACCGGGAAAACGAAGGCGATTTCATCATGGCGGCAGAAAAAGTCACACCTGAAGCCATTAATTTTATGGCGCGCCATGGACGCGGGCTGGTCTGTTTGCCCGCAACCCCCGACCGCCTCAAAGAACTCGACCTGGACATGATGGTCAACACCAACACAGCCCTTCACGGCACGCCATTCACGGTGAGCATCGACGCGCTCTACGGCGTGACAACCGGTATCTCCGCACAGGATCGCGCCGAAACAATTCGACAATTTGTAGATCCCAAAACGCGGCCTGAAAATTTTGGCCGACCAGGTCACATTTTTCCACTCCGCGCAATGCCCGGCGGGGTCTTGCGACGAGCGGGACACACAGAAGCAGCAGTAGATCTGGCGCGTTTGGCCGGCCTGTATCCCGCCGGTGTACTGTGTGAAATCCTCAATGAAGACGGCACCATGGCACGCTTGCCACAGCTTTTGGAACTTGCCGATCAATTTGGCTTGAAAGTGACGACAATTCACGATCTGATTGCCTATCGCCGTCGCTCCGAAAAACTGGTGCGCTGTGTCGAGCAAGTGGATATGCCCACGCGGTTTGGCGCGTTTCAATTACACCTGTATGAAAGCGACGTAGATGAACGCGAACACGTCGCACTCGTAAAAGGCGACCTTTCCGGCGATGCACCCGTAATGGTGCGGATGCACTCCGAATGCCTGACGGGCGACTCACTCGGCTCATTGCGCTGTGACTGCGAAAAAAACTTACACTCAGCTCTCGAAATGATCGAAAAAGAAGGACGCGGAGCGCTGGTGTATATGCGGCAGGAAGGGCGGGGTATTGGCCTGCGGGCAAAATTGCACGCGTACAAACTGCAAGAAGATGGATATGACACCGTAGAAGCCAACTTGAAACTCGGATTTAAAATGGATGAACGAGACTACGGCATTGGCGCGCAAATCCTGTCGGATTTGGGAATCAGAAAAGTCTCACTAATCACCAATAATCCATCAAAGCGCGTGGGATTAGAAGCGTATGGAATAGAAATTATAGACAGCATCCCGGTCGCCATTCAGGTCAACAAATGGAACCTATCATACATGCGAACCAAACAGGAAAAAATGGGGCATTTGTTTAAAGAGGACGACTTGCATTTAGACAATGAAGGAGATAGTGATGCCCAGAGTTTATGAAGGTCAGTTATCGGCAGAAGGCGTGCGACTTGGCATTGTAGTGGGGCGATTCAATGCGTTTATCAGCAAAGAATTGCTCGGCGGTGCGCTCGATTGTATTGCGCGACACGGCGGCGATACAGATGCCATAGACGTGGTATGGGTACCGGGAAGTTTTGAAATTCCCACCATGGCGCAAAAAATGGCGCAAAGCGGTCGATATGACGCGCTGATCTGTCTGGGCGCTGTGATCAGAGGCAGCACACCGCATTTTGACTACGTATGCAGTGAAGCAGCAAAAGGGGTAGCGTCTATTGGCCGCGAAACAGGCGTACCCACCATATTTGGCATTTTGACAACCGACACCATTGAACAAGCCATAGAACGGGCGGGAACAAAAGCCGGGAATAAGGGCTGGGAAGCTGCCCTGGGCGCGATTGAAATGATTGGGGTTATCGCCGCATGGGAAGCAAAAAAATGATTAAATCGAGGCGCAAAGCGCGTCAGGCTGCGTTGCAAGCACTTTATTGGACTGTAAGTGTGGGCGATCCCGTGCAACAGACAGCGCAGACCATGTGCATCCGAGCGCGTCTTTCGGCATTGAGCTCGGATTTTGCGATAAATCTGGCTCAAACGGCCTGGGAACACCGCGAAGAACTGGACGCATCGATTGAACCCGTACTGGAAAACTGGTCATTGGACCGGGTTTCGCGTATTGATCGCATCGTGCTCTGGATGGCCCTTGCGGAAATGCGCTATTTCAAAGATATTCCCTACAAAGTCTCTATTGACGAAGCCATAGAACTGGCCAAGCAATTTAGCGAAGCCAATGCTTCTAACTTTATCAACGGCATCCTCGATACCCTGTCCAAAGATGCGGAACAACCCAATGGATAATATTGGACGCATTGCGATCTTTTCAGATGTACACGGAAATCTCGAAGCCTTGCAAACCGTACTGGAAAAAATTGCAGAAGCACAGGTAGATCGAATTATTTGTTTGGGCGATATGGTCGGATACGGCGCGGACCCCAATATGTGTATAGAGCGCGTGCGCGAAGTATCGGACCTCGTACTCGCGGGCAATCACGATTGGGCAGCTGTGGGCCTGGAAGATCCGGGATTTTTTAACCCCGTGGCACTGGCGGCAATACAATGGACCGTTCAAATGCTGAGCGATGAAAACGCCTCGCTATTGCGATCTTACCAACCCTTCCAAAATGAATCTGCTTTTTGTTATGCCCACGCTTCGCCAATTGAACCCGAGTTGTGGCACTATTTATTCGACCCCGAAGATGGCTGGTCAATGCTCGCCCAGACCAATTTCGAGATGTGTTTTGTCGGACATTCTCACCGCGCATTTGTGTGCTCGGCATCTCAAAAAACAGTACTTACGCGCGAAGGAGAAGTGCAGTTGTCCGACAATGATCGCTATCTCGTAAATGTCGGCAGTGTAGGACAACCTCGCGACGGCGATGCGCGGGCGGCTTTTGTCGTATGGGACCGGGAAAATGGGAACCTCCAATTGCGCCGCGTGTCTTACGATGTGGCAACAGCACAGGCCAAAATTCTATCCGCGGGACTTCCGCCTTTTTTGGCCGAACGCATCGAACTTGGGATGTGACACCTCATTATCCACAGGATAATCACAATGAATTTCCTAACAAAAATTTTCGGCAGCAAACACGATCGGGACGTAAAGAAAATGCAACCGATTGTGGATGAAATTAATCAACTCTACGAAGAATATGCCTCTTTGTCCGACGAGGCATTAAAGGGCAAAACAGCGGAGTTCCGCGCGCGCATTGCCGAAGCGACGGATGATGCTCAAAAGCATCTTATTCAGCTCAAGGAAGAATTGGCCGCGATGCAGCGAGACGAAGACCGCACCGAACAATTGGAAGCCATTGCCGAAATCGAAGCCGAAATCAAGGATATTGAGCGCGACGTACTCGATGAAATCCATCCAGAGGCATTTGCCGTCTTTAAGGAAACGTGTCGCCGCTTCAAAGAGCGGGAGAAGTCCTGGGACCGAGCTGGCGATCAAATCGTGTGGCATGAAATACCCTACGACGTGCAATTGATCGGTGCGACCGTATTGCATCAGGGCAAAATCGCCGAAATGGCCACGGGCGAAGGCAAAACACTGGCCGCGGGTCTGGCTCTGTACCTGAATGGTTTGCTCGGGCGCGGTGTGCATCTGGTCACCGTAAACTCCTACCTGGCCAAGCGCGACGCCATGTGGCTGGGACCCGTGTATTTGTTCCTGGACCTCACCGTAGGCGTCATTCAGGACCGCGCATTGGGCGTGGAAGGTTTTATTATGGAAGAAGAGGGTAAAGACGGGTATCGCATGCGCCCATGCGATCACAAAGACGCCTGTCTCATGGATATCGTGTACGGCACAAAAGACCAGTTTGGTTTTGATTACCTCTACGACAACATGGCGATTCGCCCCGAAGACCTGATACAGCGCGAGCACTATTTTGCAATTATCGACGAAGTAGATAGCATCCTGATCGACGAGGCGCGCACACCGCTGATTATTTCGGGACCCGTATCGGAATCCTCGTCGCATCGATATGAAGAAATGCGTCCGCTGGTCGAAAAATTGGTACGCGCCCAAACCCGAATCGTAAACAATATTTTAAAGCAAGCAGAAGAAGAACTCGAGTCCGGCGATGAATACGAAGCCGGCATCTTATTATTGCAGGTTCAGCGCGGAATGCCCAAAAATAGTCGCTTCATGAAGCGCCTTCAAGAAGAGGGCATCAAGCGCCTCGTGCAGCGGGTTGAATCCGATTATATCCGCGACAAGCGCACGGGCGAACTGGACGAAGACCTCTATTTTAGCATCGACGAAAAAAGCCACATCATCGACCTGACAGAAAAGGGACGCGACGAAATCAGCCGCAATCCAGACGACTTTGTATTGCCAGACCTCGATGAAGTACTTCGGGATATCGAACAGAATAAATCGCTATCCGATTCAGACAAAGACCACGCAAAAGAAGCCGCCTATCAGGACTACGGAGAAAAGAATGAGTCTATCCACAGCGTGCGAAAATTATTGCAAGCCTATTCTCTATATGAAAAAGACGTGCAATATATGATCGACGACGGCAAAGTCGTCATCGTCGATGAATTTACGGGACGGCCCCAGCCCGGACGCCGTTTTGCCGATGGCTTGCACCAGGCATTGGAAGCAAAAGAAAAGGTAAAAGTCGAACGCGACACGCAAACAGTGGCAACAATTACGTTGCAAAATTACTTCAGACTCTACGACCGACTGGCGGGAATGACGGGCACTGCCGAAACAGAAGCAGAAGAATTTCATCAAATCTACAAGCTCGATGTGGTATCGATCCCAACGCATGAGCCAGTGCGCCGCATTGATTTTAACGACTGGATATACCGCACAAAACGCGAAAAATACAATGCCCTGCTCGACGAAATCGTGCATTTGCACGAACAAAAATTGCCAGTCCTGGTCGGCACAATTTCCGTTGAAACCTCCGAATTGATTTCGCGGATGCTAACGCGCAAAAAAATCAAACACCAGGTGCTCAATGCCCGACAAAATGTACAAGAAGCGCAGATCATCGCGCAAGCCGGACAACCCGGTGCCGTGACAATAGCAACCAATATGGCCGGACGCGGCACAGATATCAAACTGGGCCCCGGCGTCATAAAAGCACCCGAAGAACATCAGTGTGCATTGATTGCAGATCCCGATAACACCCGCCCCCTGTGTCCCTACATAGACAAATACGGATGTCGGGATGAAGTCCCGTGTGGATTGAATATTATCGGCACCGAACGACACGAATCCCGGCGCATCGACCGGCAATTGCGCGGGCGCTCCGGGCGGCAAGGGGACCCGGGAAGCTCGCGGTTTTTCATCTCATTGGAAGACGATTTGATGCGCCTATTTGGATCCGAGCGCATCGCCCGCGTCATGGACCGCCTGGGAGCCGAAGAAGGCGAAGTAATCGAACACAGTTGGGTGACAAAGTCCATTGAAACCGCCCAAAAACGGGTTGAAGCGCGCAATTTTGAATTTCGAAAACAGGTGCTGGATTACGACGACGTAATGAATCAACAGCGCGAAGTGATTTACGACAGACGCAGACACGCGCTGGAAGAAGAAGATATCTCGGCGATGATCAGCGAAATGATCGACGAAACCGTCGATGCACTACTCGATATTCATATACCGCCCGACGCACATCCCGAAGACTGGAATTTTGATGGCTTGATGGAAGATTTGCGCAATGTATTTTTGCAAGCACCCATCATACCCGATGAAGACCTGCCCCAATTGCGCGAAGCGGGTTTGCGAGATCGCGTATTGCGCGGGATTCGCGAGGCTTATGATCGCCGCGAAAGGGTCCTTGGAGAAGACCGCATGCGCCAGATAGAACGCATGATTTACCTGAGCGTCTTTGATGAAAAGTGGAAAGAACACCTCCGCGAGATGGACGACCTGAAAGAGGGCATTGGCCTTCGCGGTTATGGACAAAAAAATCCATTGATCGAGTACAAGCGCGAAGGTTATGAAATGTTTGTGGCACTGCTCGAAGACATCAATCGCGAAACCCTGCGATTGTTATTCCGCATTTCCGTCGAAGAAACACCCGCACAACCGCGCACCCAACAGCCCGCACGCCTATCATTGGAACACCGCGATGCCACGGGAATGGGCTTTGTCGGTATGCCCGAACCCGGTCAAGATGAATTGACCGCCAATTCCACAGAAGGCGATGCGCCCAAAAAACAGCCCGTGCGCGTTGAAAAAAAGGTAGGGCGAAACGCGCCGTGTCCGTGTGGCAGTGGGAAAAAGTACAAACACTGCCATGGAAGAGCTTAAAGCATGAGGAGATACAGGTATGAAGTCGCGTGAAAATTTGCTGGATGATGCGCGTCAAAATATTCCGGAAATGACCGTGCAGGAAGTACATGAGTATATAGAAGATGGCAATAATCCCGTATTACTCGACGTGCGAGGACTGGATGAATGGGAGCGCGGGCACCTGAAAGGATCTGTACACATACCCCGCGGAGAATTGGAACACAAAGCAGAATCGGCAATGCCCGACAAATCGCGTGAAGTCATTGTAATCTGCGCAGGCGGCGTGCGATCCCTCCTCGCTGGCGAAACCTTGCAAGCTATGGGATACGAAAAAGTGATCTCGATGGACGGCGGATACGGGGATTGGGAAGATGCGCATCTGCCGGCTGAAATACCACCGCCACCGGAAGAAACAGGCGCGCCAGAAACCCCTGAACTACTCAAAGAGCAAATTGATCATCTGGAAAAAGTATTGGCCCAAAAAAAAACAAAATTGGATGATATGTAGCCCTTTTCACTTGCAAAAATATTAGCGCACTTGTATATTTTGCCCCCTTAGCACTCAAAAGGACGAGTTGCTAACAACATATAAACAATTAAATTTATTACATTTAACTGTTTTTTAAGGAGGGTTCTCATGAATGTCCGTCCGCTTTCCGATCGCATTCTGGTGCGACGGGTGGATGCTGATGAGCAGGTGAAGGGGGGCATAATCATCCCCGATACCGCAAAGGAAACGCCTCAGGAAGCAGAAGTCATAGCCGTTGGGCCGGGCAGACGCAATAAAAATGGCGACGTGATTGCGCCAGCGGTAAAATCTGGGGAAAAAATTTTGATAGGCAAATACGCCGGCACAGAAATTGAAGTTGACGGCGATGAGTACGTAATCGTAAACGAAGACGACGTATTGGGCATTATTCAGTAGAGGAGATAGGTGTTATGGCAAAACAGATTGCCTATGGAATAGATGCTCGCGAGCGTATTCTCGATGGTGTAACGCTCTTGAGCAAAGCCGTGAAGGCCACGTTGGGACCTGCTGGACGAAATGTGGTTGTCGCCAAATCCTGGGGGTCTCCCACCGTGACAAAAGACGGCGTGACCGTTGCAAAAGAAATCGAACTCGAAGACGCCTACGAAAACATGGGTGTACAGATGGTCAAAGAAGTCGCCTCCAAGACTTCTGACATTGCAGGCGACGGCACAACCACAGCGACAGTACTGGCCGAAGCGATTTTCCGTGAAGGCTTGCGCAATGTTACTGCCGGAGCCAACCCTATGGACCTCAAGCGCGGCATAGATGCGGCTGTTGAATCCGTAGTCAAAGCACTGGGAGACCAGAGCCAGCCGGTAAAAGACCGCAATTCAATTGCACAAGTAGGGACAATATCCGCCAACAGTGACAGCAGCATTGGTGAAATTATAGCCGATGCAATGGACAAAGTCGGCAAAGACGGCACAATCACAGTCGAAGAAGCCAAAAGCATCGAGACAACACTGGATGTGGTCGAAGGGATGCAGTTTGACCGCGGTTATCTATCGCCCTATTTTGTGACCGATCAGGAAAACATGGAAGCCATACTGGAAGACGTGCTGATCCTCATTCACGAGGCGAAGTTGTCAAACATGAACGACTTATTGCCTCTCCTCGAAAAAGTCGCCGGTGCAGGCAAGCCGCTTCTGGTCATCGCCGAAGACGTCGAAGGTGAAGCCCTCGCCACTTTTGTCGTCAACAAAGTGCGCGGCACCCTCGCTGCCTGTGCGGTAAAAGCACCGGGATATGGCGACCGCCGAAAAGAAATGCTGGGCGATATCGCCGTGCTAACAGGTGGGCGCGTGATAACGGAAGACCTCGGCATAAAGCTCGAAAACGTCGAGATTAGCGACCTCGGGCAGGCCAAGCGCGTAGTGATCGACAAAGACAACACCACAGTTGTAGAAGGCATTGGGTCTATAGCCGATATCCAGGGCAGAACGAGTCAGATTCGTCGGCAAATTGAAGACACCACCTCTGACTACGACCGCGAAAAACTCGAAGAGCGATTGGCAAAATTGGCCGGAGGCGTGGCCGTCATCAACGTTGGTGCGGCAACAGAAACAGAAATGAAAGAAAAGAAAGCCCGCGTCGAAGACGCACTTCACTCCGTGCGCGCTGCAGTTGAAGAAGGCATCGTGCCCGGCGGCGGGGTCGCTCTCCTTCGCAGCCTTGGCGCATTAGACGAAACGGATGTGCATGGCGACCAGAGCACAGGCGTAGATATCGTGCGTCGCGCACTGCAAGCCCCCCTGCGTCAGATCGCCGATAATGCCGGCATAGAAGGCAGCCTCGTCGTGCAAAAAGTGAAAGAAGGCGAAGGCGCTTACGGGTTCAATGCACGCACCGAGCAATACGAAGACCTCGTAGATTCCGGTGTAATTGATCCCACAAAAGTGGTGCGCACTGCGATGGAAAATGCAGCGTCCATCGCGGGATTGTTATTGACAACCGAAGCCCTGGTCACAGATATGCCAGAAGAAAACGAAGGTGCTGCGCCCGCCCACGACCCCCATCACGGGCACATGCACTAAATCGAGCTGTCAAAATATGCTCAACATCCACAAAAGGCTGACCGCTGGTCAGCCTTTTTTTTGTGTTTGGTTGAATTTGTGGGCAGTTTTATCTATATTATGCAAAGACTTAAACCAAATTTGACGAAAGGAAATTATGGCAAAAGCGAAAACACAGACCGATGAACCTCGGGAAACTGAAGGCGCGACATCCACAGCAAAAAAAGCAAAACGTCCGTCAAAAAGACAGGCAACCAAAAAAACAGCCAAAAAGCCAGCAAAGAAAACGAACACCAGGTCTTCTACACCGCGTGCAGCCAAAAAGCAGGCAACCAAAAAACCTGCGAAAAAGCAGCCATCTAAAAAAACAGCCAAAAAGCCAGCAAAGAAAACGAACACCAGGTCTTCTACACCGCGTGCAGCCAAAAAGCAGCCATCTAAAAAAACAGCCGAAAAACCTGCGAAAAAGATCGAAAGGCCTGCCGCACAGGAAGAGCGCACGGTAATTTCATCGCCGCCATCCAGACGGCGTAGAGAAAAGGAAAAGGTCGAAGCAAAAACTTCTGTTGATCAGAATCAACAAGCTGGAGACGCCGCGCAAATACAAACGCCCCAGGATGTGCAACCAGAAGAAATGCAATGGGGGCGTCGGACAAAGCGATCAGCTCCAATTGGCTGGGAAGATCGCGCCGGTGTAAGCGCACCTGCTCAACCCACGCGACAGCAGGACGCGAATACAGAGGAAAAACCCGTTCAAGTACCAGCGGAACCAGCGCGAACCGAAACACCTGCTCAGGCCCAGCGGGATGAACCAAAAAAAGAAGATACCCGCAATGTGCAAAAAGATACCCGCAAAGTATCTCGTCCACCTAAAGGACGCAATCAGGGCGATCAGAACAAACAGCGGTCTTCAAAGCGCACAAGCAATCGCGGTCGCAATCGCAGCCAGAAACCCGATCAACCGTCGAACAAATTGACACAAATATTAGCGCAATCGTGGACCGAAGACAAAACGCGGCAATTCATCAGCGAAGGCTTCATCGGCAGTTTGTCACCCGAACTGGTCAACAATGGAAAAAGCGAAACCATCCCGGACGCCGAGAGACTCAAAGAACCCCTGAAAATGATCCGCAAAGTCCTGGCCGACGAGTGTATGGTAGCCGACGATGTCACAGATTTGATGTTGCTCGACGTAGTGATGAATGCTCTGTCAGACCGCATTGACGTGTGCCGCCTACAGGCCGAGTCCAACGCACTGGCTGATATAGACGCAATCTTAGAATTGCGCTACAAAGCCGATCGGCGATTGATAGAAGCGGTAAATGCCTTGAAGAACGCTTGAAGCATATACCCGCCACTATTGAAAGCCCCGTCTGACAAAGGTCAGACGGGGCTTTAGTGTGAAAGAACGCAACAATGACTTCAATAACTCGGGCAATCGAAAATAGTCTCAAGCCACTTGCCGCCCGGGCGCTGCTCACCTATGAACGCCTCGAATCGGGCGTTGCCTACCACCCTGGAGCCGACGAAGTTCTCGCCGACCCGTATGACCTGTACGAAAAATTGCGCAGCAAAGACCCAATCCACCGCATGAGACTGATCAATGCGTGGGCCATAAGCAGCTACCGGGACGTAGATGCTATTTTGCGGGATCACGCGCGTTTTTCCAACCAGGGACTGCCCACCGACACCTATGTCCGCATTGGCCCTCTGGGCATGCTCGCCCTCGATCCCCCCGACCACACCCGGCTGCGCGCCCTGGTCTCCAGGGCATTCACCCCCAAATCCGTCGCAGCTCTTCAACCCAAAGTCGAACAAATTGCCGATGACATCCTGCACGCCATCGAAGGACAAACCCGCTTCGACCTGATGAACGCCTTCGCATTTCCCCTGCCGGTTATTGTCATCGCCCAAATGCTGGGGGTCCACACCGAAGACCTGGACCGGTTCAAAGCGTGGTCAAATCTGATTTCGCTCAGCATCGAACCGATCCTCGACGACGAAAACATCAAACGGGCGCGGCAGGCGCGGGTGGAATTGGAAGCATACTTCGAGGAAATCATAGCACAGAGACGGCGCAAACCACAGGCCGACCTGACCAGCGACCTCGTAGCCGCAGAAGAAGCGGGCGACCGCTTGACGCACGCAGAACTGGTGACAACCCTGATCCTCTTGCTCGTGGCCGGCAACGAAACAACGCGCAACCTGATCGGCAACGGCATGCTCGCCCTCCTGAGAAATCCCGACCAGTTCCAGCGTCTCCGCCGCCAGCCCGACTTGCTGGACCTGGCAATACACGAATTCCTCAGATACGACCCACCCGTTCAGATGGACCGGCGCATCGCGCTTGAAGATGTGGAAATCCGCAACAAGCGAATCCGCGCAGGCCAACCCGTCATCTCTTTAATCGGCGCAGCAAACCGCGACCCCGCTGTGTTTTCCGATCCCCATACCCTGGACATAGGCCGAAAGAAAACGAGCCACCTCTCCTTCGGACGCGGCATCCATTACTGCCTGGGCGCGTCGCTTGCCGTAATGGAAGCCAAAGTAGCCTTTGCCGCCCTGCTAAAGCGATACGCCTCAATTCAACTGGCCGCCGAACCCGTGCGCCGACACCAGATCACCTTGCGCGGGCTAAGTGAATTGTGGGTAGAGGTGGAAAGAAGTTAGAAGTTAAAAGTAAAAAGTAAGAACCACCCAACACCCCCCCATTGTCTCATCCCACTTCACACTTCCTCCTTCCCATCACCCCACCGGTAGAAACCAAATAAACGCAAAACAGGTGCATCCTAGCGGATGCAGTGCATCCCAGCGGATGCACCTTGCTTATCTTTATATAAATCAAATATTTATTTTTATTTTACTTAAATAAGCGGTCATAAGTGCATCCTGGCGGATGCACTTGCGCCAGAATCTCGCAGGCGTAGCACAAATAATTCTTAAATTTTATCTCTTTGTTTTTCAAGCACTTGAGCACATTCAAGTGCTTTTTTTGTTTGGAAACGATTGTTGGCACGCATTTTGCAGATATAAAAAAGGCTAAGACAAGTGACCGCATTAAAATTTTCACATTATAAGGAGAGTAATATGACGAACCTGCAATCCGTATTGTATTCCATAGCCATAAGTGTTATTCTGATCTCTGGACCTGTTGCTGCTCAATCCCCGCCTGCTCCTGCTGCGGTGACGAACCTCGCTGCGGTGGCAGGAGATCAACAGGTGACGCTGAGTTGGAATGACCCGAATAATGAGAGCATCACGACCTATCAGTATCGACAGAGCACAGATAGTGGCAGCAATTGGTCACCGAACTGGACAAATATTACCAATAGTAATAAGAACACAACCAGTCACACGGTAGAGAGCCTGACAAATGACACCGAATATACCTTTGAGGTGCGTGCGGTGAATGCGACTGGAAATGGTGCATCCGTCAGCGCGAGTGCCACGCCGACCTTGCCGCCATTGACAATAACGTGGCCTGAAGATATAAAGGGTACGGAAGACAGTTCCATCTGGACCTCATTAACATCTACGCCTCCTCAGATAAGTGTATCCGGAGGCCGACCCTCCTATACGTATGAAATAGCCAAAGAAGGAGCACCTGATGGTCTTTCTATTGATTCATCGGGAACCCTCACAGGCACACCTACAGAGAATGGGACTTTCACAGTAAGAGTCGTAGTGCGAGATAAAGCAGGTCAAAGTATGAGTCAGGACCTGAACATAATGATTTCTCCACCGTTGAGCGTTTCACCCATAGCGTATAAAACTGTCGAGCAGGACAGCTCAATTACCCCGATTCATTTATCAGCATCTGGCGGTTGGGAGCCCTATACGTATTATATAGCCGGAGCACCTTCAGGTATCCCTTTGTCAGATGATAATCGCATCACAGGTAAGCCCTCACAGGCCGGGACTTCCACAATTACTGTGACGGTGACTGATACGCGTGGTAGCACAGGGGAGCATAGTTTCAAGATGAGTGTTTACTCGATAGAACTTGCCGAGAAATTTTCTCCGATTTTAATTTTAACAGAACATCCAACGCGCAAAAACCGCATCGTGCTCTTTCCTGAACCCGTGGAAATCATGGGTGCAGAGTCTGTTTCTAATCTTTGGTTTTCTTTTTCAGAGGAACCTAATACTTCTGGAGAGTTTCAATATCCAGCATCAGGATGGAATCCTGATCTGCTTATTACATACCAGAGTTACTTTCCTACGATTAATTTTTCAGAGAATAAATTTGCCTACTTACCTACAAAATTGATCTATACCGGACGGCCACAGCAGGATTTAGCGCATGGAGATTATGCTGTGTTTGCACATTTTGAATATCCCGGTAACGACAAAGTAAGCTGGAACAACACATATACTGGCTCTGGACCTAAACGTGGGAACAATCCTGCGTTTCCCAACACAGCATACGTGCATATTTTTGATAAAGATGATGGTAATGTCGTCATCCAGTATTATTACTTTTATCCCTATAATGATTTCCAAAATAATCACGAAGGGGATTGGCAGCACGTTAATGTTGTTGTAACCTCCTTTGATCCAGATATGGCAGAACTCGCTGAAATTGACTACAAATTTCATGGCAAGGGTCTAACATATAATAGCATTGGTGGAAGGGTTTTTGACCCTCAGATAGATTTTGCACCGGCTGAAGGTGGAACCCATCCGGTTGTCTATGTGGGAGCAGGTTCTCACGGCGGTTATCCTACGGGAGGTAATTATTCGGACCCCGGTGGTGAATTACTCGGGCAAGGTTATGATGAAGATATGACAAAGGATGGTATTGTTCTGAGTACCAATGTTGAGGACACAAATCGCGATGTTGCGGAATCTTATGATTTAATATTTTTGCCCAATCCTGACCCAAATCAACCCAATAAGGGTTTATCACCAGAAATGAGTTGGTTAGGTACAGGAGCATTATGGGGGACACCAGCTGTTACTTCACCTGGAAATAAGTATAATACGTCTCCTGTAGGACCATTTCATAGTGGTTGGGATACTTTGGGAACAAGTGGTTATTCCAAAAGGGAAATTCCTTATGGAAAATTTCCCAGTCCAGATCCCAGATCATCACCAAGAGATAACGATGACATTCAACGATGGTTTCAACAATTTCCAATTGTGCAAAACGTTAGATGGAGTGGTACAATAAAGCTGATTGGTGATATTGTAGTCTATCCCGGCGCAACCTTGACAATTGATGCTGGCACGACGATCAGGGCCTATCCCAATCGAGATATTCACGACATGAAAGATGCAAATCGCGTCGATATTATCAACTATGGAAAGATCATCGCCAATGGATCGAGCGACCAGCGAGTTGTATTTCGTTCCGACAGTGCAACCCCCGCGTCTGGGGACTGGTATGGCATCCGCAATTACGGCACTTTGACCATGATGAACTGTGATATCCAACATGCGGTGGCCGGTCTAAAACGGCAGGGCACGGATACATTGGTTGATGTGGTTGTGACCAACAGCGAAAACAATACCTCATCGTTCACAGTCGCATCAATAGATGATAAAACTGAAAAGCAATATAAGGGGATTACCCCTATTCAGGTCAATGCCTCTGGTGGGTGGGATCCCTATACGTATTCCCTGTCCGGCGCGCCACAAATTATCACGATTTCAGACAGTGGTCTCATCACTGGCACACCCACGCAAAGTGGCACGTTTACCTTAAACTTGAAAGTAGAAAGCCATGACAGCCAAAGTGAGTCGATCTCGTTTCAGATGTCTGTTTCCCAGGGCCTAAATGTTGCGCCAATATCAGATGTCACCGTGAAACAGGATCACGCCATTACTGCCATCCAGGTCTCTGTGTCTGGTGGTTCGGGGACATATCGGTATTCTATATCTGGTGCGCCATCAGGTATCAGTATCAATTCATCAACTGGTCGCATCACAGGTACACCCACAGAAAGTGGCGCGTTCACCATTGGCGTGCATGTGCAAGAGACCCCAGGCGGAGGAGCAGGAGGTTCTGCGGCCCCCATCACGGGTAGCCGTTCTTTCACTATGACGGTAAATGCGCCTGCATCCAAGCCCGTTTCGTCGTCATTGACAGTCGCAGAGATAGATGACATAACAGTCAAGATAAGTGCTGTGACCAACAGCGCTATTACTCCTATTCAGTTGTCAGCGTCAGGGGGGCAGACACCATACACGTATGCCATGTCCAGCACCCCTGCTACGGGTTCTGGTCTTTCTATCAATTCGAGCAGTGGACAGATCACCGGCACACCCACACAAACAGGAACTTTCACACTTACTGTGACGGTGACCGATAATGCAAACAGGACTGCAACTGAAAGTTTCTCGATGGCTATCAGTCTGATGGGTGATTTTAACGGTGATGGTGCAGTCAATTTATCAGATCATTCCCTTTTTGTAGCCGCATTTGGTCTATCAGAAGGTGAGGATGATTTTAATGGTGAGATGGATCTGAATGGCGATGGAACCATTGATATTGCCGATTTTGTGATATTTTCACGTCACTTTACCTCCCAATGATTGTTGATTTTTTTGGCAGGAGACTGTTGTTGGAGGCTTTGGGTTTTCTTAAAAGGAAGAACCTCATGAAAAAATTAGCTGCTGTCTTTATAACGGCGACCCTCCTGCTCAATGCGATGGCTCCTACGCTGACGTATGCAGCTAAATACCTGCAAGGCGCAGAGGTCAATGCCAACACGCTCATTCAAGATGCCTACGTTGTGGTCACCTATTACGATAGTAAGAATAAACAGCAATTGGAAAAGGGCTGGATTGAGGCTATTGACGAGACCACATTTCAGATTCGATTCAGAGCACTTTTTGGAAAGAAGACCATTGCTTACAACAAAGTGTTGTCAGTAATCATGAGCGAGGAAGTAACCTCACGAGGAAAACAAATCAATGAGGTGGAACGGTTTATTCAAGATATGGAAAAACGAGAGGTAAAAGCATTAGAGACTGAACAGGCTGCTATCCAACGGCTCAATCAAAAGACCGTCACAGTCATGTCACGCGGACAGATTGACCCATCAGAGATCACAAAGGGATGGTATGCTCACATCGTCTATACATCTCAAGGTGCTGGAAAAGCCATTAATCGAATTGTAGATAAGGACTCAAGCCGTATCACACTCAAATATGGAGCTGATACCTATGACATAGCATACAACGACATTGATACCCTCATTGTCGCCAAACACATGCGAGAGATCGAGAGTTATCAAGAAACGGGTGCTAAATACAATGCCCGAGTGCGTGTGTATGCTCCGTCCATTCAGAAGGCACAAATGATTGGCAAGCTCCTTAAAATGACGCAAGACACACTCGTTATCCAAAAAGGACGTAGCTTTTATCAAGTGCCTGTTTCTTCAATCTCTAAATTTGATGTCAGCCTCAAACAATATAGAAACACAGGCAAAGGCTTTAAAATTGGGCTTGCTGCTGGGGCTGTTATGACTATCCTGATAAATGTTCCAGACTGGGGCGGGGGCGATTTGCAAGGATTGGCTG